>JAPOSJ010000058.1 GCA_026709745.1 Candidatus Dadabacteria bacterium
GGTCAAACGGTCCTGACGGGGTGGGGAACTCGGATGATGATCTGTCTAATAGAGACAGATGAGAACCAAACAGGCTGGCTTTACCCTTATTGAGCTTCTGGTGGTTATTTTCCTGCTCGGAGCCTTTTTATCCGTTGCGATGCCAAGTGTGCTAAGAACGGATGACATGAAACTGCGAAGCGCGTCAAGAGGGATTGTAACGACCATAAGATATCTTTACAGTAAAGCCGTTTTTGAAAAGCGCATATACAGGCTTTCATTCAATATTGATACTGGAGAATACTGGCCCGAGGTTATAGAGGGAAACCAGTTTCGCGTGGAGAGTATCTCAGGTGACGGACCCAAGGAGCTTCCTCGCGGGGTTTTTTTCAGCGATATACAGACCGAGAGGACGCAACGCAAGATAAGCTCCGGAAAAGATGCGTTCATATTGTTTTTGCCTACTGGAACGGTCGACTCGGCGGTTATTCATCTGAGAGCTGGTAAGGACAATTTTTTCACGCTTTCCACAAATCCTTATACAGGAGCCACAAAAGTTTTTGATGAGTACATAGAATTCAGTGACCGTCTCGGGGACTTGGCCGAGCGCCAGGCGGGAAATTTATGAGGGATTCAGAAAAAAACATCCGGGGATTCACCCTGCTTGAAGTCATGGTTGCGGTGGGGCTGCTTGCCTTCGCGATGGTGGCCATACTTGGGACAGTGAGTTACAATATAAATCTTGCGGGTAAGGCGAATGACAACATGATCGCCATGAGCCTCGCTGACGAAATGGCTTCCCGGATCGACGCCGAAGGACTTCCCTCTGCATCACAGAAAAGTGGCAGATTTGAGAATCATCCAGATTTTCAGTGGTACGTATCTGTTACTCCGTTTAATCTCTCGCAGTTCAAGGCGAGAATGAATCTCGTAAGCATTATCATAACTTGGGACGAAGAGGAGGAGAGCTATGAAATCACCTTCGTCCATCTCTGATGGAAGAGACGGATTTACCCTTATAGAGGTTCTTATCGCCGTTTCCATAACTGTCATCGCACTTACTATGCTCTACGGATCCTTTTCCCAGGTTGTTACAGCAAAACGCAGGGTTGAGACGGACAACGAACTGATCCAGGAGGCAAACACCATCCTGCTTAAGATGCGTCATGACCTTGTAAACGCTTTTCCCAGGGGAAACATCAACTCTAGGATTTCTTCTCCCACGGCGTATCCAAGCTTCAGAGGCTGGCTTGAGGCAGAGAACAGCAGAATTGTCTTTACTTCTTTCGCAGGCGACCCCGCACACCACTCAAGGCAGTCCGGTCAGAGCGAGATATCATACTATCTGGTACCGCTTCGTGACGGGATGTCTGCACTCGTGAGAAAAGATAACTACTGGATCGGAAATGATGAGACCGGAGCGGTGTATCCGCTCTCTGAGAGGGTACTCGGTTTCCGGGTGAATTTTCTTACCGGGCGACCTGCAGCTTCTGACAATGAGCAGGCGGTCTGGCAGTGGGATTCAACCGCGATGCGTGGATTTCCCCAGGCGGTGCAAATACGTATCGTTCTTTCAGGGGATGGGGGAGGGGAGGAGACACATTCAATGATTGTCGCTATACCGGTGGCTGACTGATGGCAGGGACGGATGTAAAAAAGACTGAGAGAGGGATAGTCCTCATTATTGTTGTGATAATGATTGCCATACTCTCCACTATTGTCATCGATTTCATGTACTCAACCCGTGTTGCTTATGAGATATCTGTAAACGGTTCAAATGAGCTTCAGGCAAGACATATCGCAAAATCGGGAGTGAGGGTTATAAGAAGTCTTCTTAGGGATATCTCCCCTGAGGACCTGCCCGTGTTACCTGGGTTTATGGGGCAGTCTCTTGTTTCCCAAAATGGCAACGATGGATGGAGCCTCTCTATCTCGTCTTTCCCCGTGGGGGAAGGAAACATAGGGCTTCGGGTTACGGATGAGCGCTCAAAGGTGAATCTAAATGCTCTTGTGGACCAGAAATCAAGCCGTGTGGATTTCCAGGTTCGCACCCAGCTAGACGAGCTTTTCCGTTTTCTCGGGGTCGACACTGAGAAGTCTACCCTTTTCGTTGCAAGCCTTGTGAACTGGCTTGACGGAGCGGCGGCGGGCGGCGTAAACGACCAAGAAGCTGTCGGTGCGGGTGGGGACTATTACGCGGGACTTGAAAATCCTTACTATATAAAAAATGGTCCGCTTGACAGCATTGAGGAAATTAGGATGATTCAGGGGATGGACGAGGAGTTTTTCTCCAAGGTACGGGACTATCTGACAGTGTATCCTGAGGATAAAAAGATAAATTTCAGCACCGCTTCAAAAACAGTGATAATGTCCACTATTAAGGCTGCTGGGGTCTCAGTTAACGAGAGACAGAACGACCCGCGGGAGATAAAGGACAGTGTAGTCGGCAGGATGGCCGATGAGGTAATAATGCACAGGCGCACCAAGAGGATCGTTTCGGCAGATGAAACCAAGAAAATTCTTAAGAAAGTTGATTCTGTCTTAGATATAAGTTCCGGTATTTCGGGGGTGGTTCTAAAGGATGGGAAAAGCGATGTCTATACAGCCCTTTCAACCGGCATAGCGGGAGGAGATGTACCCGTGACAAAAGATATTCGTGCGGTCATCAGAAAAAATCTCAAAAAAAAGAATTCACATCCCGAACTGGTTTCTTGGATTGAAAGATAATAGCCGAAGTGGCGGAACAGGCAGACGCGCAGGATTCAGGATCCTGTGGGCATTGCGCCCGTGGGGGTTCGACTCCCCCCTTCGGCAGTGTTTGCAGTAGGACCTTGAAGTAACATAACAGCGTTAAGACTGTCCACAATGAGCTTGACACAGATCATCCAGTCCCGCTGAAGAATGTCTATTGAGGCAATGTCCTGTGCTGAGTGCGATGGTCTGGGATAGTTCAGTGATCGAAAAAAAGGGGTGCCTTTTCTAAAGGCACCCCTTTTTCTGTATTTTTCCTTTCTTTTTACACGTCGTAATAGAGCATAAACTCATACGGAACGGGTCTCAGCCTGATCGGGTTGATTTCGTTCTCCGTTTTGTAGTCTATCCACGTCTCGATTACGTCCTCTGTGAATACTCCTCCTTTTAGGAGGAACTCATGGTCATTTTCAAGAGCCTTGACAGCATCTTCAAGCGAACCTGGAACTGAGGGTATGTTGCTTAGCTCCTCGGGTCCAAGAGCGTAGATGTCCTTGTCAAGCGGGTCTCCCGGTTTGATTTTGTTTTCTATTCCATCAAGTCCGGCCATAAGCATTGCTGAGAACGTGAGGTAGCCGTTGCATGATGGATCTGGGAAACGGGTCTCTATTCTCTTTGCTTTCGGGCTTGGAGAGTACATCGGGATTCTTACAGCGGCACTTCTGTTTCTCGCTGAGTAAGCAAGATTTACGGGAGCCTCGAATCCGGGAACGAGCCTTCTGTAGGAATTCGTTATAGGATTGCTAAACGCACATATGGCTCTTGCATGCTTAAGGATTCCACCCACATAGTACATGGCGAGGTCGCTTAGTCCTGCGTATCCTTTTCCAGCAAAAAGAGGTTTGCCGTTTTTCCATAGAGACTGGTGAATATGCATTCCGGAACCATTATCGTCAAAAACGGGTTTCGGCATGAATGTGACCGTTTTTCCGTGTTCGCGGGCGACGTTCTTTACAACGTACTTATACCATTTCATGTTGTCTCCCATTTGCACAAGCGGAGCGAAACGCATGTCGATCTCGGCCTGCCCAGCAGTGGCGACTTCATGGTGATGCGCTTCAACAGCGATACCCAGATTCAAAAGCACGCTTACCATTTCGGAACGTATGTCGTGCATGCTGTCTGAAGGCGGGGTCGGGAAGTAACCCTCCTTATGCCTCAGTTTGTGACCTAGGTTAGGTTTCTCGTCAGCCCCCGAGTTCCAGATTCCTTCTTCCGAATCTATGGCGTAGTATCCACCGCGGGGACTCTGATCGTATCGTACGTCATCAAAAATGAAGAATTCAAGCTCGGGACCGAAAAACGCCGTGTCCGCTATCTTTGTTCCTTGCATGAAGGAAATAGCTTTTTGTGCTATGTTCCTCGGATCTCTCGTGTAAGGCTCCCTTGTTATAGGATCCTCAATATTGCATATCACGGCGAGAGTGTGGGCCTGCATGAAAGGATCTACCTTGCAGGTGGTCGGATCCGGAATCAGGAGCATGTCGCTTGCGTTAATTGCCTGCCAGCCTCTGATGCTTGAACCGTCAAAACCCAATCCGTTTTCGAAAAATGATTTGTCAACTTCCTCAGCCGGTATGGTGAAGTGCTGCCACATCCCTATAAAATCAAGAAACCTGAGATCAAAAAATTCAATCTCATTTTCTTTTATGAACTTTATTATTTCAGCCGGCTTTTTTGGAAAAGCGGACTGACCTGACTTGTTGTCACTAGCCATGGTTAACATCCTCCTTAATACGACTGTTTTTCCGGAAAAATTGGGGATGCCAGTTATATGGCGTCTTCACCCCTTTCTCCAGTTCTGATTCTTATTACGTCCTCTGCCGGGAACAGGAATATCTTTCCGTCTCCTATCTTACCGGTTTTGGCACTTTCTCTTATGGTCTCAATTACCTTGGAGACCATATCGTCGGAAACTACTATTTCAAGCTTTATCTTGGGGAGAAAGTCTATAACGTATTCTGCACCTCTGTAAAGCTCTGTATGACCTTTCTGACGGCCGAAACCCTTTACCTCAACGACTGTCAGACCCTGAATACCTATCTCTCTAAGAGCCTCTTTCACGTCCTCTAGTTTGAACGGTTTTATAATGGCCTCTATTTTCTTCATGGTGGTGAAATCCTCCTACACATATTATTCAACTTGCTATGTAAAGTATCAAGAAATATACCACTTGCTTAACTTCAAAGAGAAAAGGTTCTCTAACCTGATATAAAAATAACTGTTTTTTCTGCGGAAGGGAAGTTTTTTGTTTTGTAATTAGTCTTTATAATTGAATATTTTTTGGAAAATGAAAAATGAGTCAATCTAAATCACTGCTAGCGGAAAAACTTCTTTCCTCCCCAACATTCGCCTTGGGTTTTCCCAAAGATGCACGTTTATTGTGCACATCATATTAAAATCTGAACATAGAGACGGGGCTGGAATAATATGGATGCCGAGGTTGGTCATATTTGTTCCGGATTTTTGGGTTTTGTTTCTGGGGGCCGCGTTGAATCGTGCCTATAAACGATGGTGGGCTCGTTGGAAACGGTTGGTTCACGACTGATCCGCGCTCTCATATCCCTGATTGCAGTTATATCGATCCCGGTTGTTTCCGATGCGGCAAGGTCAAGGCAATCACGCACTTCGTCATCGGCGGCGTACTTCCAGGGATTAACAACCATGTGCTTGGTTTGGTCATAAACCTCCGCAAGCCTGGAGGCACTGACTGCCTTGAAATCCGGGACGCGTAGCGTGGCAAGTTCTGCTTGTGAAAACGAAGGGTTCATCAATGTGGATGAGCGCCGCATCAGGAAACCCAACCCTCCGAGAGTGCTATTGAACCATGCGCAGAGCGCCTTTGCCTCATGCGTGCCGGTCGTCCGGCTTTGGATTGGAACCCACATTGAACCCAAAGCCGGCCTGTCGCTGAAGATGGCTAACAGGCGCCCGGAGATTGTATTGAACCTTGCCGCGACCAGAATATTCCCGGCCTGTTGGCGGTAACGTGCAGCGAGTGGCGGTTTCTTGTCCGTAACCAACTGTTCCGGGTGAGCCTCCATCGACGTGCGTAAATCCTTTGAGCGGCCCCAGAACACGCTGTAGCTGCCCCCCCCCTTCGTTAACCGGGTGGAACGCATCACGAATCCTTCGCCCGGCAGGACCGAGGATGTGTCGATTGCTAAGCGGCACAAGAACCTTATCATGCTCAAGTCGCATCGCTGCGTCGACCAGAACGGGATCAAGAAACTGGCACGGCCGCCAGTCCCCCTCTCGTATGCGAGCTGAAGGTTGCTCGTAGACAGTAGCCCACTTGCTGGACGAACCCTTCCCGATGGCATCAGCGGCCTCAATAGCTTCCGCAGGTGTGTCAGGCATTTTCCGCAATGCGAAAAAGCGGGTCGCCCGGTCCGGGTTTCTGTCAGCTTGAGGTCGCCGGCGGCATATCAACAGCGATTCGTGAATCGCTGTGTTCTCGCTGAAATTCGGTCGCCGTGGATCGTGGCTGGTCACGACCGTTTCGATGTGAAAGCGCTCAGCGAGAAAGCGGCGTTGCGCCAAACCGGCCGTGCCGGTGCAAGCCGTCGTTGGTAGCACCGTCGCAAGCAAGCCGCTATCCCTCTTAAGAAGCTGATCGCCAAGCGGCACGAAGAATGAGCTTACAGCGTTAGGGGTAATCACTTGCCCTGCCACCAGATCGCGTCCTTTAAACCTGTCCCGGATGTCCAGTTCGTGGCGCTGCATTGCTTTCCTGCCAGCATCCCCATACTTTCTGTTGCGGTTTTCGTTTGCCGTGAACGGAGCGTTCATTATGACCGCGTTGAGTCCTCGTAGCGGAAACCGTATTTTTTCACTCTCGTTCACCTGCTTGGCCTTAAAATCCTCCAGTGACTGCCTAGGCCGCGATGCCTCAAACAGATCAAGTCGCTCGGCATCGGCGGTCAGAATCTCCAGCGACCCGGCTTTAGCTTTCTTTCCGTCGGGCTGCGGGCCGTGTGGCATGGTCATAAGGTTCATGCGTGTGTAATCGACTGTTGGGGCACCGAGCGTCATGTTGCATGCAGCAAGCTGAATGCCGTGCTGGTTGATGTCGAGGCCGCAGAGTACATCCTCAACAAGACGCTTGTGCAGGGCGACGCGTTCTTCAGCAGTCATCTCCGTGGATTCGGCGACCCGGGCCTTGATGGTTTGGAGTGCCGCCATGAGCAGAGTTCCGGTTCCGCATGCGGGGTCAATGATTCGAAGTTTCGCCACCGCCTGTGGGTCTGACCAGTTGATCAAGTCTCGTGTGAATGCGAGCCGCCCCAGCATGAGAGCTGAAAGGTTGTTGGTATAAAAAGCCCCGTCACTCTTGGCGGAACCAAGGATTCGGTGGTAGAGCGGCCCGGCGTGGTCGTAGCCGAGATCGCTCAGGGAATCGGCCACGCGGTTGGCACACTCGGCGATCATGCGGATGGCGTTGTCTATCGCCTTACCTTCGCGCAAAGCGCAAAGTGCCGCGAGGGCGGGACGGAACACGGGGGCGTAGTCTTTTTCGAGAATTGACTCCCATGCGGTTTCAAGAATCTCTCGTGGATGTTTCGCACCCGCCACCATGTCAAGACGCACGATAGTTTTCATCTCTGGCTCATCCCGCAAACGGCGCTGAAGTAGACAAGCATTGCAGAGCATCAGCGCGGCCACTGTGCAGACACCCTTGGCGCCGCCATCGTCTTCTGTCACCATGTCGAGTGCCTCCGCAAGCGGACCCTCCATTGATTCTTTCTGGAACACGGCGCTGGCCCGCCGCACAGCTTCGGTGATTTCATCGGCCACTAGCTGGCCGGGCTTGCCGAGTCCCGAAGCCGCAGCAACATGCGCGTAAATCCCCTGTTCGGCTTCCTTGAGTTCAAGTTCGCGTTGGATATAGTCACTCTCGGTTTCGTGCACTTCGCCGCCATTTGAAGTTCCCGGTGCCTTATCCTGTTTCTGTTCGTAAACCCTGATGAAGGCGGCGGGTGATTTCGCAAGGCGCCCGTCATGGGCCTGAAGTGCCCGCAACACCCGGCCTACTGTCCTGTATCCCTCAGTTCCCTGTTCGAGGGCGGCTGCAACATCACACCCTGGTTCAACGACGATGGGAATGATGATGTAGCCAAACCGCTTGCCCGGCGCTTTTCTCATAACGCGCCCGACAGCTTGGACCACATCCACCTGGCTATCACGAGGGTCGAGGAATGCCACGGCGTCGAGCGAAGGCACATCCACGCCCTCAGTGAAGAGTTTAACGTTGCAGACCAGCCGGCACTCGCCATCACCATCTGCGAGGGCGAGCGCCCGCAGTTCTTGGTTACGCTTCAATGCGCTTGCCGCCGCATCAAGGT
>JAPOSJ010000130.1 GCA_026709745.1 Candidatus Dadabacteria bacterium
CCAGAAAATCGCTTGATGTAGTGCTTAACCCTTGAGTTTCTCTTTATTGGGAACTTTATATCTTCAGGCTCAGACTCCGAAGAGGACGCCATACTTTCTGAGACTGAGATCTTTCCGGTTCCACGTTCTCTTCCTTGAGAGTCAGGAGCCTGCCTCGCAGCATCGGTAGGCGGACCTACTAATGCGGTATCTGCGTCTGTTCTTGAAGGTTCTTCTGTTTGCGCATCAACAATTTTCTTGCTGGCAGTTTCCTCATCAGATTCCTCTATTTCGTTAAACAGATCCTTCTCAGTGTCATCCAGAGGTCCCTGTCCAGTTTGCGGCTCTTCCACTGTGTATTCGGACGGGAAGAGGAAAGGATTAAGAGAATCTTGACTTGCGGCGGATGCCCATGGAACAAAAAAGGCTAAAAGCACCCAAATTATCACTGTTAAGTTCATGTTAATTTTCTTTAGTGAGAAACTCATCCGTTGTGGCCCGCACGGTTTCTGAATACTGAATTCACATGCGGAACGGTGATGTTCCAACAAAGTCTCCCGGTTTGTTTTTCTTACAACTGTTCCTAAAATAATCTTAGCTATTATAGTTTGAATAGTCAAAGCATATTGTCAGGAACTTTGTAACAATAGACTTCATAAGCTAACATCTTCCCTTGTCTTTCACAAAGTTTTTCCTGACCGACTATTTTCTGGGAGTCATGAGTTGAGCAGAAAAACAATTGCGGTACTCTTCGGCGGCGTTTCGGTTGAACATGAAATATCGCTTGTTTCATCAAAATTTATTATTGCCAGCCTGAATCCTTTGAAGTTTGCATTGCTTCCGGTCTTCATTTCTAAAGAAGGGATCTGGCGTAGAGCCATTGTTGAGAACTGGAATGATGGAGAACCTCCCGCTCTGGTTCCTGATTCTGAAATTGTCCCTATGTTGCAGGGTTTTTCCCCCGGACGTTTTGCTGAAGTGGTCTCGGGACAGATAAAGAAGATATTCTCCGTGGATACAATTTTTCCTGTTCTTCACGGAACCTTCGGTGAGGATGGGGCGGTACAGGGACTTATAGATCTTATGGGGGTTCCCTGTGTCGGAGCAGACCTGCTCGGGTCGTCGCTGTGCATTGATAAGATAGTTTCAAAGATCATTCTCAGGGACAGCGGTATTCCAGTTGTTCCGTTCTTCGGTTTCTCAAAAACTGAATGGAGACAGGGCAGAGAGGAAATCCTCAGTCGTGCTGAGAAAGAGATAAGCTTTCCGTGCTTTGTTAAGTCCTCGAACTTGGGCTCAAGCGTAGGGGTTTCCAAGGTAAGTTCCGCGGAGGTGCTCACAGAAGCTGTGAACGCTTCTTTTGATTTTTCTGAAAGGGTGATCATAGAGCGTGCAGTAATGAATCCGAGGGAAGTAGAGGTAAGCGTGATGGGCAACGAGGAGCCACGAGCTTCAATTCCAGGGGAACTTTTTGTGAAAGGTGATTTTTACGATTACGAAAAGAAATACCATGATGAATCCACGGAACTGCGTATTCCCTGTGACCTTAACCAAAGAACTCAGCAAAGGTTGAGAGACCTCGCCGTTGCTTCCTATTCCGCTCTTTGCTGCACCGGCATGGCGAGAGTGGATTTTCTGGTTGACACGGATGCAGATCAGGTGTTTGTAAGCGAGATAAACACCATTCCAGGCTTTACTCCCATAAGCATGTACCCGAAGCTTTGGGAGGCAAGTGGACTTTGCGTCGGAGAGATGTTAGAGACTCTGATTGCGCTTTCAGAGCAGAGATATGCGAGTAGAAAAGAACTCAGAACAGATTTTTCTTCTCCCGAGTAGTTCTCTATTGGGGAATTGTGTATTTAAGCTCAAACATTCATAAGACTACTTCTCTTTAAGACTGGTAATGATTTACTTCATAATGCAAAAAAGTTAATAGTTGGAGGGGGTGAAATAGGATTTTTGACTTGTTTTGCTAATAGAGTAGATTAGGGATGTAATTTACAGATCAGAAAAAATGGGAAGTCTTACTTACTTGCGAGGTAGAAAATGCCTGAAGAAAAAATTAGTTTTGTAGATGCCCTAGGTCAAGCTCAAACTGGTACGAGAGTTGCGATCGAAGAATCCATAGAGCGTTTTAGTATTGTCAAGCTCGCTGATGGAAGCGTACTTGAAGTTAAAATGGGTGTAGTTGAAGCGATCAGGCTTGATAACTTGTGGGATGAACGAGGGAATCCAGTCTACTCCATCAGAAAGAACGATATCGTTACGACTATCAGTGCTCTGGATTCCCGTAAAAAAGGAGAGTAAATCCGTTATTTCATCAAGAAGCTCACTTTTATTAAGATGGTTGGATGAGTACTCAAAAAAGCGTAGGATGATATCCCAAACAACCGGACAAACGCTTTCTCTATCTGAAACAACAGCTTTTGATACTAGCCATTTTTCAAAATCTTTTAAGGATTTTTCGTCCTGACTCTTTTTAACAGAAAGAAATTTAGACTGGAGATCCGAAATAACTATCATGTCGACACCTATACGCTATATTTCACCAAAAGAAATCCGTGAACTTTTTAACTCTAATATACTTCCCGACATAGATCAAGGACTCTTTATAGTAGAAATACAAACCGACAAACATCCTTCTTCTAACAAAGCAAGTGAACCATACTGTACAAGAAGTCAGTTTGTAAAGTATGTAGATAAATACAGCTTAAAAGAAATAGCTTGGGCACATCGATACTTACGTCCTGATTTCACCATAGGGGCAAGTGGAAAACCAGATCCTAAAATGGTTCTTCTAGACGGAATTACTTACTATGTACAAAGCTAAATATTTCCTTCTCCTCTTTTGAATTATCCTCTGCTAGCTTAAAATCAAGTTTTTTCTGAAGATTACCAGTGATTTCAGCAGGTTAGCTTATTTTATGACTTATGTATACAATTCCCATAATTTCCATCACCACTTGAATACATAGTTATTTGCCAAGAATATCGTTTTTCTGCCCCCGGAATATAACAAGGAAAATTACTCCGGCGATTATAGAGGCTCCGCCGAGAAGCTTTGTTACCGATGGCAGGTCATCAAACAATACATGTGCGAAAATAAGCACGAAAATGGACTCCATAGGCATTACGGCTGTTGTTCTCGATATATCAAGAAGCTTTATGGCATGAAACTGGCTTCCTTTGGCTATATAGGCTCCGCATGCTCCTCCGCAGGCCATCATAATTGCCTGTTTGAGGCTTGGAGGCTCGAAGGTGCCGGTGAGTATAAGGTAAATGAAAAGAACTATGGATACCCCCAGCGTTCTAAGCGTGGCGACCATTAACATGTTAAGGTCCTGTGCTGTTTTCTTTACCATGAAAGAGAGAAAGGAATACAGAAATGCAGCCCCGAGGGCCATAGCGGTTCCGAAGATAAGATAATCTTCCTTCTGGTAGGCCACTACAGATCCTCCGACTACAGTCATAGCTATTCCAATGCTCTCCCACCTGTTGAGTCTCTCCCCGAGGAAGATTACTCCGAGCAGTAAAGCGAAAAGTGTCTGGGCTTTCATCAGAAACGAGGTAAGGGCTGGCCCGATCGTCCATAGCGCCACCATCCACATCGCGGCGCCTGCCGAGGTTATAACGGAACTCCAGATGAAGATGGCTTGGTACTCGCGGATTCTGCCAAGCTCCTTTCTCTGGGAGCGCAGGAAGGGAAACAGGATCAGGGCGACTACAAAGGCTCCGAAGAACCAGAAAAAAGTGGAGGTTTCAGGATGAAGGTTGCTTCGCTCAAGGCCTTTACCTATGGCGTAGGAAAGGGCTGTGAAAAAAGCGGTGGCTATAAGGAAAAGATAGCCTTTTAGGGGGAGCTTTTCCTTTTTGTCAGTTCTATCCATTGCTCTCTCTGTTTCTCCAAAGCCAGGCCACTACGGCACCCGAGATATTATGCCAGATGCTGAAAAGCGCGGCGGGAAGGGCCGAGAGATAGCCGAAGTGCATGTGGGAGAGGGCCGCCGCGAGTCCGGAATTCTGCATCCCTACCTCCACGGATATGGCCCTGGCGCTGTTTTCTCCAAAGCCAAGTCCCTTTGCAATAAGATAGCCGCACGCAAGACCCAAGGCGTTATGAATAATTACTATAAGTACAACCGCTGTGCCGACGGTTTTTATTGATTCTGCATTCAAAGCAACTATTATTCCTATAACAACAGCTATCATGACAGAAGATACGGATGGTAGAAAAGGCAGCAGTATCTCTGATTTTTTCCCGACAAGTTTCCTCATGGCAACACCCACAAGTACCGGAAGCAGAACTATCTGAA
Organism: Candidatus Dadabacteria bacterium; assembly: GCA_026709745.1. Classification (GTDB taxonomy): domain Bacteria; phylum Desulfobacterota_D; class UBA1144; order Nemesobacterales; family Nemesobacteraceae; genus Nemesobacter. The sequence goes on from JAPOSJ010000130.1 coordinate 4,293, forward strand.
GTGCGGAGATAAAAAGATCGGTTACAGGAACCTCTATCCATCTTCCCGCGTAAACGTACATAAAAGCGGGCAGCAGAAACGGGCACAGCAGCGTTGAGACTGAAGTCAGAGTTACGGAAAGCGCAAGATCGCCTCTGGCCAGATAAGTGATCACGTTTGATGCCGTCCCGCCGGGGCATGAGCCGACGATAACGACCCCCGCGGCGATCAGAGGACTTGCTCCGAAGGCTCCAGCGAGAAGGAATCCGAGAAGAGGCATCACGGCGTATTGCGCGAAGATGCCAGTAAAGATTTCAAGAGGTCTTGAGAATACCCTCCTGAAGTCATCTGTTCTGAGCGTTATCCCCATCGCAAACATTATCCCGGCGAGCATGGGTACTATGAGAAATCCCAGGTCCCGGAAGGCTGAGGGAAGGAAAAATGCCATGGCAGAGAACAGAACTATCCAAAGTATGAAAAACCTTGTTATAAGACCCGCAAGCGAAGTTAAAGCTCTTTTCATTGAATTCAGTTCTGCCTGTTACCTTCGGGGTTGTCTGGGAAGTAAATGTATGGGAGTTCTATTGCTTCGGTTCAACTCCGATTGCTATTTTGGAAAAGCCCTGGTTTTTTGCTAGGTCCATGGTGCTTACAACCGGACCATGCATGGCTTCGGAATCTGCTCTGATTATTATCAGGGTGTCTTTGTCGGGTATTTTCTGAAACTCCTGCTTAAGGGAGTTTGTAGAGTTCATAAGAACATCGTTGAAGTAGACTTTCCCGTCTCTGGAAATGTTTATATTTACATCTTTTATCTCTATAATCTCACCTGTGGCTTTTGGAAGGTTGACTTTTATGCCGCTTGATATGGCGAAATTCAGAGTAAGAGCAAAGAAGATAAGCAGATTGAAGACCACGTCCACTATGGGAGCGAGGTCTATGCCGGAGCCGCTGAGAGATTTCCTCTTTGTGAATTTCATAGGGATGACTTTACAGAAAAAGCTTCAAGTATTTTCTTGCCTTCCTCCTCAAGTTCGGAGACAAGCTCTCTGAATTTTCCGTCGGTGTATTTGTAGGCTATGAGAGCCGGGATCGCTATCGTGAGCCCAAGTGCTGTTGTGTAAAGAGCCTCCGAGATGCCTCCGGCGAGAGAAGGTGGATCCACTATATCTTTCTCCGATATAACGGCGAACACTTTTATCATGCCGGATATCGTTCCGAGAAGTCCGATAAGAGTGCTTATGCTGCTTATGGTAAGCAGAGTGTCAATATATTTTTCAAGACCCTTAGCCTCTGCCTTTCCGACCGTTTCAATGGCTTCGTGCATTTCCTCTTTAGATTTGCCTGAATTCTGCGCGGCTGCGAGAGCCATTCTCGCTGCCACAGAATTATTAGAAGCGGAAAGGGATTTTGCTTCTTCAATTCCCTTTGTCTCAACAGTTTTGTACAGGTTTGAAAGAAATTCTTCTGGGAGAAGCTTCTTCTTCTGAAGGAAGTAAAACTTCTGAAGAAAAATTGCAAGTCCGAATATGGAACATAAAATCAGGGGAAAAATATATATTCCGCCCTTGGTAAACAGATCAGTAATTGCGTCCATTGGGATTTATCCTTGAATTAGAAAGGTTTTTGCTCACAAGCATGGATTTTCAATATAACAAGGCAATTATACAACAAGTCTGGGTTTTGTACAATGCAGAGTTTGCAAGCTCTTTATATGGATAAATCCTTATTAATGTAAATTCCACGGCTACCGGACTTAATAAGGATGTGGGATTGTGTGGCAGGTATACTCCCTGCTTCATCATAATGAAGAACAATAGAGAAAAAAGAGTCGGGCTTCCAACTGTACTTTCCTTCAGGGCATCTGATTTTTACGGTGACACTTTTTTGCTGCTCGTTCTAGGGTTGCTTGCCGTTACAAGTTACCTGCCAGCTCTGTGGGGAGAGTTTGTGTGGGATGATTTTCTGTTAATGAAGATTGGGGCCTTATCGAGCTGGGGCGGCATCTGGCATCTCTGGTTTGATCCGGCAGTTGCCTACCTGCAGGGAGATTTTGTAGAGGGTCATTACTGGCCTCTTCTCTATACAACTTTCTGGCTTGAACACAAGATCTGGGGGTTCCACCCTCTGGGTTATTATGTGGTGAACATTCTGCTTCACTTTGCGAACACTGTGCTTCTCTGGCGTCTGCTTCTCCGTATTGGTATCCCCGGTGCGTGGTTCGCTGCGGCGATTTTTGCGGTTCATCCTCTGCATGCAGAATCAGTAGCTTGGATAATTTCCAGAAAAGATCTACTATCCGCCCTGTTCTATCTTAGTGCTTTTTTTATGTGGGTACGCTTTACGGAATTGCCCAGTCCCAGGCGTTACGCGTCGGCTCTCGCCCTGTTCTGTTCGGCCCTGCTCTGCAAGTCGATCGCAGTAACCTTGCCGGCCGCGCTTCTTATCTTTCAGTGGTGGAGAAACGGCCGCATCACGCTTGTAGATCTGACGCGGGCGGCACCGTTTTTTCTGCTCAGTCTTACCATCACGGGTTTTGACACATGGTTTTACAAGAGCAGGACTGCTCTTTCTTTTGACTACTCCTTTTATGAGCGGATACTGATCGCCTCTCGGTCCCTCTGGTTTTATATGGAAAAACTTATCTTGCCCGTAGACCTCGCGGTAATTTATCCCCGATGGGAGATTGATGCGTCAGACCCGCTTGCGTGGTGCTATGTTGCCGCCACAGTTGCGGTTGCCGTTGTACTGTGGATCATGCGTCGCCGGATCGGTAGGGGTCCCATGGCGTGTGCCCTCTTTTTTGCCATTACGCTGTCCCCGACGCTCGGATTTGTCGATTACAGCTATATGGGGCTCTCGTTTGTGGCGGACCGCTATCAATATCTGGCCGGGGCTAGTGTGATTATCTTTTTTGTGGCTGTTGCTGTGAGGTCTGTACGTAGTATTTCAGCTACGTCGCGCGGGGCGGTTGCGGGAGCCGGCCTGGTTGTGATCGCACTGCTCGGCACCGCGTCCTGGAATCAGACAGAAGTCTGGAGAAACGAAATTTCTCTGTTTAGGCATGTTATTTCTCTCAACCCCAGTTCATGGGGGGCTCATCAGAACTTAGGCGTGGCCCTTCTCAGGCTTGGTGAATTCAGAGAAGCTGAGATGCATTTTCGTCGCTCACTTGAAATCTTTCCGTTTAACCCCAAGGTTTTTCGGAATCTTGGAGAGTCCCTTAAAGGTCAGCAGCGCTACGGGGAATCTCTTGAGTGGTATCAGGACGCATTGAGATTGAGACCCGATGAACCCTTGAACCACATGGGCATGGGAGACCTCTTGCTGTCTCTCGGGAGGTATAAGGAGGCTGTGCTGAGCATGAAAAGGGCCCTTGAACTCAATCCGGAGTTCTTTATTGTGCCGAGAATTCATTCTTTAATTGCACAGGGGTTTCGAAAAATGGGACGCCACGGCGAGGCGGACAGGCACTTTGATCTTGCTGTGAAACTCGCTATGGAAGTTAAACCACCTGATCCGGGAGCCGCTTTCTCCAGAGCCGAGGACCTGAGGTTACGCGGACTGCACGGAGAATCGCTTAAATGGTATCGCTCTGCTATTGAGATTCAGCCTGACTTTGCCC
>JAPOSJ010000193.1 GCA_026709745.1 Candidatus Dadabacteria bacterium
CTTTTTTAGAGCAAGCGACCCATCCTCCCAGCTTGCCAAGTCCCAAAACAACCATGTTATCAAGGAGTTTTCTCTGCCCTCGAGAACACTTAAGTGAATTCCTTGCAAGCTCAAGGCTTGAGTCCATTACAACGTCGGCAACCATTGACAGGTATTTTCCCACGTAGACTGGGTCCAGATCCTCGGAAAGTTCCCTGAAGCAAAGCTTAAGTGATTCTATATGCTTGAAACTTCGAAGGGCGTTTAGTTTGTCCTCGAAAAATTCCTCCCTGGACACAGCATCAGAAAGAGCCTCTCTCAGTGCATTTTCAGAGTCATAGAACCGCGTTACGTTCTTGAGGATGATCGAGTCAAGATACTCGGGATGCCTTATGAGAAAATCAGACAGCATCCCGCCTCTTGAGAAAAGCTTGGACAGAAGAGAAATGATTTCCGAATTTTCCGAAAGAAGAGAATAAACCGACATCTTGGAACCAAGACCTGTGATGAACTTGTCAAGGTTCATAAGGGCCGAGTCAGGGTTTTTCAGGGCAATTATGTCTGAGAGAAAGGCCGGGACAACTTTTTTTGAAAGGATTCTTCCCCTCTCTGTGAGCCCCGCTCTTCTGGGGTCGACAAGGCGCGATATAATTTCAATTGCGTCGCCCGGAACCGAAAAGCCGAGATTGCTGAGAGTCAGTACCGCATCTTCGTGGTTTATGTTTCCCTCGGCAATAAAATCTGCCACCTCCCAGAACTCTTTTCCTTTCTCTTCAACCTCAATACCGGGGTCGAAAAACAGATTTCTGTAGTTTTTCACGACAAGTGAAGTCATTTTCTCGTAGGCAGCCCTGAAATCCTCTGCTTTTTCAAACCCCATTCTCTTTGAAAGTCTGCCAAGCGAAATTTCCTCGCTTGGAATGCTGTGTGTCTGAAGCTCATCCCACAGCTGGACAGAGTGTTCTACCTCTCTTAGAAAAATATAGCAGCACTCCATCTCCTGCCTTACATCCTCGGTTATGAAACCCGTCGCGGCCATTACCTCCAAAGCGTCAATAGTATTTATAAGTCCCCTGAGTCTTTTCACCGCCCCGCCGCTCATGAGCTGGGTCGCCTGCACGAAAAACTCGATATCCCTTATCCCGCCTCTTCCGAGTTTCACGTCATTTTCCTTGCGCACTCCTTCAAGACGAACCTTCATAACCTTAAGGTCCTCTATGGATTCATAATCAAGGAATTTGTGGTATATCACTGGCTCGATTTCCTCCAGAAACTCACGGCCCAGTTCCAGATTTCCGGCAATCGGGGCAGCCTTGAGCAAGACCGCTCTCTCCCAGGTCTCGGCCCAGTGGTAATAGTGATCAATCGCCCCGTCAACTGAAACTGCGATGGGACTCATCGCACCTCCTGGCCGCAGACCCAGATCGACTCTGTAGAGAAAGCCACCCGCTGAAACAGAACTTATGGTCCTGGTAACTGAGGTACAGAGCTTAAATATCTGCTCTGCATGGCACTCGGTTCTATAAAGATAAACAAGGTCTATATCAGAACTAAGATTAAGAAGCCTGCCGCCCAGTTTTCCCATACCCAGAACCACAAACTCAAACTCACTTCCGCCCTCGATTCTTGACCTGTAGAAATCAAGAACGGCCCTGACCACTGCAATGGCAAGATCCGAGATCTCCTCCAGAGTACGGCGAAACGGACAGAGTCCCAGAATCTCCCTGTAGATTATCCTGCAAAGCTCTGAGTATTTGTATTCCTTGAGTCTCTCGGAAAGCTGCTCTGAATCCTGCGAATTACCTACAATCAAATCAAGAGAAGAGGCATGGGACAAAAGAGTTTTTTCTTCTCCAAGAGACTTTTTATCGGCAAGCCCGCTCAGAGTTGCGGGGTTTCTTATTATCGAGTTGCCTAGGAATCTGCTGTGCGAAGAAATAGCGCGGAGGATTTTTTCCTGCTTAGCAGAGAGTCTGCCGTTTATCTCCTTGAACCTCTCAACTGTCAGATGCGCATTTTCCTCATCGGGAAAAATATTTTTCTTTTTCATAGCGGAGGGTCACATAAAATCGTAAGGGTCAATGTCTATTACAAGCTTAATTCCCGAGTCGTGCTTTTTCAACGAATCGTAAAGAGCAGAAGCGTAGCTTCTGAGTAATCCCAGATTTCCTGATACAAAAATGACCTGCCATCTGAACCTATTCCTTAGCTTGTATATGGGAGCCTCCGAAGGACCTAGCACCTTAAGAGACCCGAGGGGAAGCTTGCGGAGAAATCTCTCGGCCGTGTGTTTCGTTCTCTCAGCGAAATCCCGCGTTTTTTTCTCATCAAGTCCGTTCATCCTGAAGGATACAAACCTTGAGAAAGGAGGCTGACCAAGAGACTCTCTGAATTCCAGCTCTTCTTCGAGAAACCCGGAACTGTTGTGGGTAATCGCAAATCTTATCGAGGGATGTTCGGGATTGTATGTCTGAAGGATAACTTTCCCGGGCTTTTTTCCCCTGCCCGTTCTTCCGGCCACCTGAGTCAGCACCTGAAAAGTTCTCTCTCCCGAGCGGAAGTCGGGCATCCCGAGCATATGGTCGGCAGAGAGAATGCCGACAAGCGTAACTCCTGACAGATCATGTCCCTTTGCCACCATCTGGGTTCCAATAAGAACATCCACGTCTCCTGACTCAAGCTTTCGGTAAAGGTCAAGAAGTTTAGTTTTTCCACTGGTGTAATCCCTATCCATAACAAAGACTCTGGCATCGGGAAGGATGCTCTTTACCTGCTCGTTTACCTTCTGGGTCCCAAGGCCCCTGCCCATATATTCTGCCCCGCAACCGGAGCAGATATTTTCAAACTCTTGGTCTATTCCGCAGTAATGACATTTGATTGAATTATCTTTCTTGTGAAAAGTAAGGGTTACAGAGCAGTTAGGGCATCTGAAAAGTTCTCCGCATTCTCCACAGATTAGGAAGTTTGAGAAACCTCTTCTGTTAATAAAAAGAATCGTTTGGTTCCCGCAGTCAAAATTTTCCACAAGGGCGTCCTTTAGACGCGGGGAGAACACAGTTTCATTTACGTTTTTCATATCCACAAGCTCTACATCGGGAAGTCTGCTGCTTGCCACTCTTGCGGGAAGAGAAAGATATTCATATTTCCCCCTGATCGCGTTTGCGTAGGATTCAACAGAAGGAGTCGCAGATCCCAGAAGTACCGGACAGGCATATATGGTTGCAAGCATGACAGCGGCATCGCGGGCGCTGTAACATGGCGCCTCGTTCTGCTTGTATGATGATTCATGCTCCTCGTCAACCACCACTAGGCCAAGATTCTCAAGCGGGGAAAAAACCGCAGAACGGGCTCCTATCACCACGCTCAGATCTCCTCCGCGGGCCCTTCTCCAAGCATCAAATCTCTCAGCGTCACTAAGAGCACTATGAATCACCGCCACGGCATCGCCAAAACGGGCGCAGAACCTTTTAACAAGAAGCGGGGTAAGCGCTATTTCGGGAACAAGAACAATTGCCTGCTTCCCCCTTGCTATCACTTCGTTTACAACTCTCAGGTAGACTTCGGTTTTCCCACTTCCCGTAACTCCGTGAAGAAGAAAACAGCGATATTCTCCCCTTTTGACATAGGGCAGGATCTTCTCCATTGCTATATGCTGATCCTGGGTAAGTCTCTTTGGTGGCTCTGCTTCCACGTCAAGGATCCCGTAGGGGTCTCTTCTGATCTCTTTTTGCTCCACGGAAACCAAAGCGTTATCCACAAGCCATTTCACGTGAGCAGTAAAATTGCCGAACAACTCCCTGAGTTCGGAGTGAGGAGCAGAGCCGTGAATGCTTATGAATTCAAGTATTGCGCCCTTGGCCGGTTTTTTTTCCTTGATCTCTGAAACGATTTCCGTACTGCAGGAAACACTATAGATTTTTTCATACTTTACTTTCTCATCGCTTATAACTCTGTAGTCAAATTCTATATAACCCCTCCTCTTAAGAGAGTTTAGGTTCTCAAACAAAGCTTTCCCGATGAGTTCTATTAGCTTCTCCGAGGCAATCTCCCCCTCAAGAAAAAGGGTCTGAAGAATTTTTTTCTCAAGGATGTCCGAATCTGACTTCTGGAGATGGCTTTGCCCATCCTTCGTGATCCGCACGATTTTTCCCACACTTTTACCGAGCCCGAGTGGATGGGCAAACTTGAGGACAATTCCTAAGGGAGCCATGTAGTACTCGGAAATCCTTCGTAGGAACTCCAGACGCCTCTCATCAAAAAGAGGTGCATCATCAAGAATGTCGATTATATCTTTCAGTTTGAAATCGACTTCCTGCTTCTCTCCGTGCCCCACCACATACCCTATGGCCTTTCGGTTTCCGAGTGGGACAAAAACTCTCTTTCCTATAGCGATAGCTTCCCGGAAACGTTTTGGAACCGAATAGAGAAAAAGCTGTTCGGAACGAATAGGCAAAGCTACCTGAACAATTTTTCCTGAAGCCATAGATATATTAAAAACCTGAAGATATCCTACCCGCCCCATGTGCAATCATGAAGATATCACAAACCCGGATAACAAAGTGCTTTCCCGCACGAAGAACGTTGCGACATTACCTTAAAACTGATACTGATTCAAAAATTGCCAGGTCTAAAGATTTACGCATATTCAGATGTGGGCAGCAGGTAACCGAGAACGACTAATATAGTAGTCCAGAAATCTTCTCAATGATCCCGCCACGGAATTGCGGTTCAGTACTGTAAATATATGGGAAGTTGTCATTTAAAAAGCACTTGGCAGAATGAATTTTCACATTGAGCCGCGGCATTTTAGAGACGGCCTCATAAAAAACGGGTACAGCGAACTTGCTATCCGATCAGAACACAGCTTGCTGTCGGTCTTCTTTAATCAATTCACAAAAATCCTTTTCATGGATAACAAAATTGTCCAGCTATTCCGGTCCCGTCAAAGTAGTCTGAGGCAAAAGTGAAGTTGAAAAAACCGCAGGCCATACTGAAATTGTGGGAGAAAGTTAAGCCCAAAATGCTCCCTCTGTTGAAGTACAGGTATTTTTACAGGCTACTTCTGTGCTTAAAGCAAGTTTGCTATCCCCGAGAAATTCAATTCCTTCTTTTAATTTAGTAAAAGATCAAGCAAGGTCCGCGGGAAGCATTATCATCTCATCCATCGTGCCGCCGGGGGCTATCATCGGATAAACCATCTCCGTACAGTCAACTTCTATCTCCATGAGAACAACACCTGGAGTGTTAAGGCCTTCTCTGAAAGTAGACTCAAGCTCTTCGGGCTTCGTAGCCCGAAGACCCCTGGCACCGAATGCCTCTGCGAGTCTCACAAAATCTGGCAACACTTCAAACTGGGATGACGAATAGTTGCTCTCGAAAAACATCGTCTGCCACTGCCGTACCATCCCGTGGTGACCGTTATTGAAAACAATGATCTTAAGATCCATTTTATTCTCAACCGCCGTCGCAAGCTCCTGAAAATTCATCTGGAAACTTCCATCGCCGGAAACGCATATTACCTGCTCATCGGGTCTTGCGTACTTCGCTCCCATAGCCGCAGGGAAACTAAATCCCATGGTTCCCAAACCGCCTGAGGTAAGATGGGTCCTAGGTCTTTCGAACCTGTAGAACTGGGCTACCCACATCTGATGCTGACCGACGTCGGAAACAATTATGGCCTCCCCATTGGTAATCTTATAAAGCATGTCTATTGCGTAGGTAGTGAGAATCTTTTCGCTTCCCTGATAGTAGGTAAGAGGGTATTTTTCATCCCAGTCACGTATCTGCCTAAGCCAGGATTCCCTGCCCTCAAGATCAATTTTCCCAGGAAGTGCTTCGAGTATCTGTCGCAGCACCATTTTTGCATCTCCTACTATCGGACACTGAACCTCTATGTTCTTATCTATCGAGGAAGGATCTATGTCTATATGGATAATCTCCGCGTTGGGGGCGAACTCCTCGAATTTTCCACCCGTAGCCCTGTCATCAAACCGTCCCCCGACCGAGATAACAAGGTCCGACTCAGTAACAGTCATATTGGCCGCGTAGGAACCATGCATACCGAGCATACTTATAAAAAGCGGATCGCTTGCTGGGTAACCACCGAGTCCCATGAGAGTTGAAGCCACAGGAATCTGAAGCCGGTGGCAGAACTCAAGCAGTTCATCCGTAGCTTCTGACCATATAACTCCTCCTCCGGAATAAACAACAGGCTTCTTTGAAGCAGTAATCATTTCCACTGCTCTTTTTATCTGGGCTGGATTTCCTTTCACTGTGGGCTTATACCCTTTTATATCTATTTCATCGGGAATAATCAGTTCATCTTCCCCTATGAGAACATCTTTGGGCATATCGACAAGAACGGGGCTTGGTCTTCCCGTACCAGCTATATGGAAAGCCTCTTTCATCGCTCTAGGAAGATCTCGGGCCTCACGCACAAGATAGTTGTGCTTAGTGCATGGTCTCGTTATGCCGATATGATCAGCTTCTTGAAACGCATCGCTTCCAAGATACTGAGTAGGGACCTGTCCCGTGAAAACAACTATGGGAGATGAATCCATCTGTGCAGTCGCAATACCTGTAACGGTGTTGGTAGCAGCCGGGCCGGATGTACAGAGAACTACTCCCGGTTTTCCCGAAGCTCTTGCATACCCGTCGGCCATGTGTGCGGCACCCTGTTCATGCCTCACGAGCACATGCTTTATTCTGTCTGTGTAATCGGTCATCACATCATAGACCTTGAGAACGTACCCTCCCGGTAGTCCGAAGACCACATCAATACCTTGGTGAAGAAGCGTCTCAAAGAACATCTGTGCACCGATCATTCTGGCCATTGTACCGTATCTCCTTAAATTATTTTATAATGCGGAGTACTTAATAAACTCCACCTGCTTAATCTATCACTGTGCATGTATAACTTCAAGACCGGCAAGGAAAAATTTCCATAGCAACTTCAGAGATGCCGGTTAACGTTCCGCTGCGGAGCGACGAAGATAAAAGGGGGTTAAAGTAAAAGGATCGTCCTTCTGCCCTGAAAGAATCTTTTTTCTCCCCAAAAACGTACAGACAGAAGCTCTTGGGTTGTTAAGATTTGCAGGAAGAAATACAGCCTTATCCCCTAGAAAATCCTGTATAAGGTTCGTGTGGAGCAGGGCTCCGCTGCCAACAAAAACGGTCTTTTTGCTCACTTTAGCACAAACAGACTCTGGTGTGGTAATTTCCGCTGGGGTCATCTCCGCGCTTCCCGGATCATAAAAGGAAACAAAGACCTCTTCTCTTCCAGCGTCGGTCATGGCACATACACCGTCTCCACACCAGAGCGCATTCGAGGCTAGAATTTCAAGGGATGGAACTCCCGCAAGATCCGATCCTAACGAATAGCAAAGGGCTTTCGCAGTGGAAACCCCTATTCGAAGAGAGGTAAAAGAACCCGGCCCTACAGATACGCAGACTGCCTCAAGATCGTTTTTTGCGAGCCCACAATCTGAAAGAAGCCGCCCGACTGTGGGAATTAGCACCTCGTTATGCCTTGGACCGGTGTTGAAGACATATTCGCAAAGGATAGTGTCGTCATCGGATATCGATACGCTTCCAGAGAAAGTAGATGTTTCAATTCCCAGAATTTTCATTCGAACTATTCAAACATTTTTTATAATCTTAAGAATTTGCCGATTTTCTTATATCGTACAACTCAAGTAAGATTGATAAGTTTTCCGAGGTGGAAGTTTAATCTTTTTGGGTGTCTTACTTGATTTGGGCATTGTTAGCCTCTCTTTTAATTCTTCATGAATAAGGTTACGCTGACATTTTAGCAAGTAAATACTCCTGTCCCCGATCTCCCTTTACCGAGTTACAATAT
>JAPOSJ010000102.1 GCA_026709745.1 Candidatus Dadabacteria bacterium
GATACACGTATTCAAGATAGCCGTCGCATCCTGCCACAGGAGAAAAGGAGTGGCAATTGAACTGCTCTCGGATGTGTTTAACTTTTATGAAAAAATGGGCGCTCTCTCCGTCATTCTCGAGGTGAGAACGACAAACACCCCCGCAATTACTCTTTACAGAAAGCTCGGGTTTGAAATTCTGAGAATACGGAAAAACTATTACGGAAAAGGCAGAGGAGACGCCTATGTCATGGGCCTTGTGCTTGAGACCTACTATCAGAAGTTTCTCTCAGCCACATAATCGGCGAGACTGTCAAGAGATTCCCTGTAATCGCTGCGGGCTATACCATCCAGAGACTTTTTCGCTTCATACGCAAATTCCTTTGCCCGCAATCTAGTCAGTTCAACCCCGCGGTAGTGGCTTACTACCTGCGATATTTCTTCTATCTCGGAACTGTCAAGATCATCTTCCTTATCAAGAGTTTCAAGCACCCTGTTTCTTACTTCGCGCGGAGCTTTTTCAATTGAATAGTAAAGAGGAAGGGTCATCTTGCGCTCAGCCAGGTCCTGCCCCGTTTTTTTTCCGAACTTGTCCTCCTCAGAGCAGTAATCAAGCGCGTCGTCTATAAGCTGAAACGCTATACCTATGTTGCGTCCGTAACTGGAGAGAGCTTTGACTGCTCCGTTTGAAGTATCGGCAAGAAGTGCCCCGGTTTCTGTCGAGCATTTAATCAGTGCAGCCGTTTTGTGATCAATGACGGAAAAACAGAACTCCTCTGAAATCTCAAGCATCTTTCTTTCACTCATGATCTCAAGAACATGACCCTCGGCAAGACGCGATGAGGCTCTGGAAACCACCCTCAGCAGTTCGATGCTACCGCAGCTGTATATAAGTTCGAGGCCCCGGGCCAGCATAAAATCCCCGACGAGCACGGTGGGCTTGTTTCCCCATACCATGTTGGAAGATGGGTTTCCCCTTCTGAACTCCGCCTGGTCAACAACGTCGTCGTGAAAAAGCGTGCCGGCGTGAAAAAGCTCAATCCCGGCCGCGGCGGCAATACGGTCCTCTCCATCGGTAAGCCCGCATGCAGCACTTGAGAGAAGAACAAGTGAAGGGCGGATTCTCTTTCCTCCCCCGCCGAGCAGATACCTGGCTATTTCGTAAACCAGCGGAACGTCGGATTTTATGAATTCATCGATTTTCCTCTCGGTTTCCGCGAGGCTTGGGTGAATTATCTCAATAATATCGGAGAACTCCATCGGACGGTTAGACTATATGAACGAACCCGGCAAGTCAAAGACTAGACAGTGCAATAAACCTGATGTAAGTTTCCTTTTTAAATGAATTTTTTCGTATCGCATTCTGCAGAAGCGTGGTGGTAAACCTGTTTGAACTATTTCGATATCATACTTTTATGCGTCATCCTTATTTCCCTGGCGGCAGGGCTCAGATCAGGCGTTATAAAGCAAGTTTTCTCCATCGCTGCAATAACAGGGGGAGTAGTGCTGGGCTTTTTTTTCCACGAACCTCTGGGTGCCGTTCTTGTTGAAAAAAGCATTATCGCTGAACCGAAAATCGCAGATATACTAGGGTTCATGCTCGCAGCATCTGTCGCTTACATTCTGATACACTACCTTTCCCGCTCTCTGACACAACTGCTTGAAAAAATTAACATGGGGTGGCTTAACCACCTCCTCGGCGGAGCAACAGGGTTCATAATCGGTCTGCTGATCTGCTACCTCATTATAATCGGAGTCAGGCAGTTTTTTGACGAAGACGCTCCTTTTATAAAAAATTCCATTCTGACTCCCAGCGTTATTAAAGGATACGAAATTATCAGGGAACAGGGGACTGAGAACCTTGATGAAAGCCTGGAAAAGCTCAGGGAACTGCGAGAAGAAAAACGGAAGTCGGGCTTTGAGTGAGCCGGACAATAAATCGTGTAGCAACTCCAACGATTTCTGATTGTGTGATTTAACTACGTTATGACTCTAAATCGTCGAACTCAGAAAAAAGACTACCTGATTGCTTCGAAACTGATTCTAAAAACAAAATGAGTCTTTTGTGCTATAGGAAAGGGCTCAAAATCTATTATAGAAATAGTCTTTTTTAACAGCATATTTTAACAGCATAATTTACTGCCCGCTTAATTAAACGCGCCGATTCAGTTACACTTTTGGTAATAGCTTCAGTTAATAATGTTCTCTAAAGCAGCTCACGATATGGTCTCAATAACTACTCTTGACGAGTTTATAATAAAAAACCAGTATGATTTTCCCTATTCCACAGGGGAACTCTCCAGATTGCTTAGGGACATCGGATTTGCGGCGAAAATAGTTCACAGGGAAGTGAACAAAGCCGGTCTGGTGGCTGAGATTCTCGGCAAAACGGGACAGGTCAATATTCAGGGGGAAGAGGTAAGAAAACTTGACTCCTATGCAAACGAGAGGTTTCTGGTCGCGCTTGAGCACGGCGGAGAATGTGCAGGGGTGGCGTCTGAGGAAAACGAGGACTTCATATCCTTTCCAGATGAAAACTCAAAAAACTCAAAATACGTAATAGCCATGGATCCTCTTGACGGATCCTCGAACATAGACGTAAACGTGTCGGTGGGAACCATATTTTCCATATACAGAAGAACGTCAAAGATGTTCTCTCCCTGTATCAAGGAGGATTTCCTGCAGCCAGGCAAGACCCAGACGGCCGCCGGATATATAATATACGGTTCCTCAACAATGCTGGTCTACACAACGGGCCACGGGGTAAACGGGTTTACCCTCGACCCATCGATAGGCGAGTTCTGCCTCTCCCATCCGAACATAAAAATCCCGGGCCACGGCAACACATTCTCAGTCAACTACTATAACTACTCGAAATTCCCAGACGGTGTAAAGAAGTATCTGGATTACTGCAGGGACAGAGAAAGCGGCGGGAACCTCTCGCTCAGGTACGTAGGATCCATGGTCGCCGACATTCACAGAAATCTGCTCAGGGGAGGAATATTCCTCTATCCTCAGACCTCCGACTCTCCCGACGGAAAACTCAGGCTTCTATATGAGTGCAACCCCATGGCATTCATCGTGGACCAGGCAGGTGGAGCGTCGTCAAGCGGAACGGAGAAAATTCTCGATATTCAACCGACCGAACTTCACCAGAGAACTCCCATCTATATCGGTTCCTACAATATGGTAAACAGATTCCTGAACTTCCTTAAGGAAACGGGCCTGTCTGCTGAGACAAGATAAATGGGTAAGAAAACAAACTTCGGGATTTGAGCCCCGACCTTGAATACTCCTTCAATGAGCTTGCGGGTGAGGTGATGTGTTACTTACGTTAAGCGCCTGCTTTCTTCAGGCGATTGTGACTTCCCTCTCAAGGTAGACATTCTGAATGGTTCTCAGAAGCGCGACTCCCTCCTCAAAAGGCCTCTGGAAAGATTTTCTTCCACTTATGAGCCCCATTCCTCCGGCCCTTTTGTTTATAACGGCTGTTCTCACCGCGTCGCCAAGATCGTCAGAACCTGAGGCCCCTCCCGAGTTTATCAGACCGATCCTTCCCATATAACAGTTGGCAACTTGGTAGCGGTTAAGATCCACTGGATGATCAGAAGTGAGCTCGGAGTAAACGCGCTCGTGGGTCTTTCCAAAGGAAAGAGCCTTGAAACCTCCGTTGTTCTCTGCAAGCTTCTGCTTCACTATATCAGCTCCCACCGTTACAGAGAGGTGATTCGCCTGGCCAGTGAGATCCGCCGAAACATGGTAATCAGCCTCATCCTGCTTGAAAGCCGGATTTCTCAGGTAGGCCCAGAGTATGGTCGCAAGTCCGAGGGAGTGGGCATGGCTGAAAACTTCTGATATTTCCTGAATCTGGCGCGAGCTTTCCTCGGAACCGAAATATATAGTCGCACCGACCGCGACGGCCCCCATCTGGAAAGCCTGGTCCACGTTTCCGAAAAGAATCTGGTCAAAAGTATTGGGGTAGCTGAGAAACTCATTGTGGTTAATCTTGACTATAAAAGGGATCTTGTGCGCGTATTTTCTTGAAACTGACGCAAGCGCTCCCACGGTTGAAGCCACAGCATTACATCCACCCTCAATTGCAAGTTTCACTATATTCTCAGGATCAAAATAAAGCGGATTCACCGCAAAAGACGCTCCCGCAGAGTGCTCAATCCCCTGATCCACGGGAAGGATGGACACGTATCCCGTTCCGCCGAGACGTCCATGACCGAGAATGGTCTGCAGATTTCTTATCACTGCAGCAGAGCGGTCGTTGTGAACAAAGACCTCATCTATGTAGTTTGGACCAGGAAGATACAGGTCTTCCCTGCTTATGGTAGAGCATTTGTGGGCAAGCAGGTATTGCGAATGATCTCCGAGCACCGCCTCTATCTTGTCAATTCCCTCAATTTCTTTTATAGCCATGGGTTCTCCACTTAAAAATCTTAATGTTTCTTAGAAGTAATACCTGATCAGATTCTAGCTGTCACTGAGAATTGATATCCCCGGAAGTTCAGAACCTCCCAGAAACTCAAAACATGCTCCGCCGCCGGTTGATACGTGGGTCGCTTCTGAGAAATTGACCCCGGATTTCTTAAGGGCAGCCACACTGTCCCCTCCACCGAGAACAGTTGTGGCACCTCTCCACGTTGCAAGAGCAAACGCTCTTGCTATGGAACTTGTGCCGTTTGAAAAATCATCCTCTTCAAAAAGTCCCATGGGGCCGTTCCAGAAAACCGTTCCCTCCCCCCTTATGTGAGAGACAAATTTATCCACAGTCTTTGGTCCTATGTCAAAAGCCGTCATGTCGTCGGGAATCTCATCACCCGTAATTACCACGCTTCTTTTTCCGCCGCCTGCGGCTTCGGTCATTACGTGATCAACGGGCAGAACTATTTTTTCCCTGTAGGTTGCAAGAGCTCCCCGGGCCCACTCAAGCATATCCTTCTCCACGGAACACCTTCCTACGCTCACACCCCTCGCCGCTAGAAAAGTAAAGGCAACTCCGCCCCCGACAAGCACCCTGTCCGCTCTTTTTATTATGTTACGAAGCGCTCCTATCTTGTCCTTTATCTTCATCCCTCCGACAACGACCACATAGGGCTTTTTTGGTCTTCTTATAAGACGGTTAAGAAACTTTATTTCGTTTCCCACCATTAGTCCTGCGAGTTTTTTCTCAAAGTGGGCGGTCATTCCGTAGGTGGACGCGTGAGCTCTGTGCGAGGTGCCGAAAGCTTCGTTCACATAGATATCCGCAAGAGAAGCAAGCTTCTGGGAAAACCCGGCGTCGTTAGCCGTCTCCTCGCTGTGATACCTGAGGTTCTCAAGAAGCATTACCTCGCCGTTTTTGAGTTTCTTCGAGGCACTCTCAACCTTCTTCCCCACAACTACACCAGGAAAACGCACCTCGATCCCCAGAACCTCGCTAAGCCTTTGGGCCACGGGAGCCATTGAAAGGTCCCCTATACGACGCCCCTTCGGTCTTCCCATGTGGGAAGCGAGTATAACCCTAGCTCCAACCCTAGTAAGGTAGTCGATAGTTGGTATAGCACGTCTTATCCTATAGTCTTCGGTTATCTCAGTTCCATTTACAGGAACATTGAAATCAACCCTTACGAATACTCTTTTCCCTTCGTAAAAAGAGTCAGGAAGTCCGGTCACAAGGAGTTTTTTCTTCAAATATCCCTCCCCACGAGCTCCACAAGATCTACAACTCTGGAAGTGTATCCGTACTCATTGTCATACCAGGCGACAACCTTTACCAGGTTGTCTTCAACCACTGAAGTCAGCATTGAGTCAAAGGAACAGGAGTGGGTATCTCCCACAAGGTCAGAAGAAACCACCTCGTCCTCGACGTATGCCAGATAGCCCTTTAAGGCTCCCTCGGCCGCTTCTCTGAATTTTGTGTTCACTTCATCTGCGGAAGTTTTCTTTTTAACTTCACAGGAAAAGTCCACAAGCGACACGTTGGGCGTCGGCACCCGCACGGCTACCGCGGAGAGCTTTCCGGTGAGTTCCGGGAACACTATCTGTATTGCATTTGCAGCTCCCGTACTTGTGGGAATAATGGAAAGAGCTGCTGCTCTTGCTCGCCTTTTATCCTTATGTGGAGTGTCGAGTATCCTCTGGTCATTTGTGTAAGAATGTATGGTCGTCATCTCTCCACGCCTGATCGAGAAACTGTCGTGGAGAACCTTGACCAGCATGCCGAAGCAGTTAGTCGTGCACGACGCGTTTGATATCACGTCATGGTTTTTGGGAGAATATTCATTATCATTTATGCCCATCACTGTTGTGAAATCCACCTGGCCGCTTGCAGGAGCGGTAATTATGACTTTTTTCACCGTCTCGCCAATGTGGGCCGCCGCCGCCTCGCGGGTCCTGAAAATTCCGCTTGCCTCGGCTATGACCTGTGCTCCGGTCCCGGCCCAGGGAATATTTGCCGGATCTCTCTCTGAGAACACCCTTATTAACTTTCCATCAACGACTATTCCGTCGCCGTCGCATTTTACCTCTCCTGGGTAACGGCCGAATACCGAATCGTACTTGAAAAGATGGGCCAGGGTTTCTGTATCCGTAATATCGTTTATGCCCACAAACTCAAGGTTCTCTCTTCCAAGACCGATTCTTAGGACATGTCTTCCTATTCTTCCAAAGCCGTTTATTCCAACCCTGATAGACATCGTAAAACCTCCAAAATTTGAGTTAAAAATCCGCAAAAATATACATCAGCTCTTCATCAGTCAACAGGGTGGCCAGAATGAGTTGCCTGGAAATCGCACGCAACTGCACCTCCACGATTTTTATCCGACTCTCCAACTGACTTCCAGTCAACAAGACCCCGAAACCCCGGAAGACTGCTTGGGTAATTGTACCGGATAATCGCACGCTAGCCAGTTTCCGCGGGACGTCCGCCTCCCCAGGGAGACTGGATCCTCCCGCTCAGGCGGTGCCATAGCTCGATAATGTCGCCAAGAGCCATGTACAGGCAGGGAACGAGGTAGAGTATGACGAAAGTTGAGAAGACAAGACCGAATCCCAGAGATGTGGCCATCGGTGCTAAAATGGCTGCCTGACCCTTGTACGCGAACATAAGCGAGAGAAGTCCCGAGAAAGTTGTAAGAGTGGTAAGAACAATCGGGCGGAAGCGATACCTCGCGGAGAAGACAACCGCCATGGCTTTTCCCCCCATTTTTCCGACCCTGCGGTTGATAAAGCTCATCAGAAGCAGGCTGTCATTCACCACTATGCCCAGAAGTGCCACCATTCCTATTATGGCCGGAAGAGTCATTGGCTCTCCACGCAGCAGAATGCCCATCAGCACTCCCGTTATGCAGACAGGCAGTATGCTCATTATGATTATAGGCTGGGACAGGGAACGCAGGATACTTGCAAGAATAAGATAAATGAGTACCACAGCCAGAAGTGCTGCTCTCATTATGTCCTTCACAGTCTGGGTGTACTGCTCTTCTTCACCCGCAAACCTAAATGAATAGTCAGGATAGGCAGAAAGCAGATCTTCAAGATGCTCGGAGAACCTGGCGTTTACTTCCCTTGAAGTGGTGATCTGGAAATCCACTTCAGCAGTAACGGTTATCGTTCTTCGAAGGTTCTCCCTTTTTATCTCAAGCGGTGCCCTTTCATCCGTTATCTCCACAACCGAGCCGATGGGAATCCGTGACCCTGCCGGGGTCGGGACCTGGTGCGATTTAACAGAAAGTACCTCAGACCCTGCCTCGCCATAACGCAGGGTTATTTCCGCCTCTTCTGCTCCCACCCTGGTCTTCGCTACGGTGAGACCGTCCCCGAGAACCCTGATTTCCCGTGCTACTGTCTGCTTGTCAATACC
>JAPOSJ010000171.1 GCA_026709745.1 Candidatus Dadabacteria bacterium
AAAACGGGAAAACTTCACTGCCGCCGTACACCCATATGTGAAGGCTGCCCGCTTGAGTACGACCCACACGATTCCAGTATAAATTCGTTTTAGCCGTAAACAGAAACAGATTCACCACCGGGGCAGAAATCAGCCCTTTTTCGAAGTAGCAAACTCCACCACGGCCCGGAAGCTCTCCGGCTTTCTAGCGGCAAGCTCCGATAGGCTTTTGCGGTCAAGCTCGACACCCGATTTCTTAAGAGCGTCAATGAACCTGCTGTAGGAAAGGCCGAAAGGTCTTACGCCAGCATTTATTCTCATGATCCAAAGTGCTCTGAAATCCCTTTTCCTGCGGCGCCGATCCCTGTAGGAATATGCAAGCGCCCTGAGTATGGTTTCCTTGGCTCTTCTGAAATTGTTCTTTCTTCTTCCCCAGTACCCCTTTGCAAGCTTAAGAACTCTTTTTTTCCGTTTTCTGGAGGTGACTCCTCTTTTTATGCGCATCGGTATTCTCCGTCTTTATCAGCTCACAGGTAAGGAACGTAGGTCTTTATCTTTTTAGCGGCGGAACCTTCAATGAAATCCGGCTCCAGCAGTCTCCGCATCCTCTTTGAGCTTTTCTTTACGTTTATATGGCTTTTGCCACCCTTGTTTCTTCTTATTTTTCCGCTTCCCGTAGTGGAAAATCTCTTCGCCGCACTGCGGTTTGTTTTCATCTTAGGCATCTTGTGAATCCCTCACTGTTTTTTTGCCGGAACAAGAATCATTATAAGGTTCTTGCCCTCTATTTTAGGCTCCATGTCCACTGAGGCCACATCGGACAGTTTTTCGCGAACATCCTGGGCAAGTTCACGGCCGAGCTCCGGGTGAACTATCTCCCTGCCCCTGAAAAATATCCTCATCCTAGCCTTATGACCCGCTTCAAGAAAACCTCTCATCCGGTTTACCTTGACTTCAAGGTCGTGGGCCCCTATATTGGGACGAAACTTTATCTCCTTTATAGTCTGGTCTTTCTGTTTCTTCGCACTTCGTTGCTTTTTAAGCTCGTACTTGAACTTCCCGTAATCCATTAGCCTGCATACCGGCGGAGTTGCGTTTGAGGAGACCTCAACCAGATCAACTTCTTTGTCCTCCGAAATCCGCAAGGCTTCTTCAATGCTTACGACCCCCAGCTGCTCACCCTCAATGTCTATGAGCCTGACTTCATTCGCGGTAATTCTCCTGTTAACGCGAGTCTCTGGAGTGCGGGCTCTGAAATTGCTTCTCCTCCTGGCTATGGCGTTACCTCCATCCATCTGCAGGGATCATTCTCCGCGGCGACGATTTCTATAAAATCATCCACCGGCAACGTCTCCATGGCATCCCCGCCGTATTTTCTTGGAGCAACCGTTCCCGTTTCAACCTCTTTATCTCCCACAACCAGCAGATAGGGAATTTTCATTACCTGTGCCTCCCTGACCTTATATCCAAGCTTCTCGTTTCGCAAATCGCTTTCCGCCCTGATTCCCCGGCGCCGCAACCCTGCGCAGACTTCCTCGCAGTACCCGGCCTGGCCCTGACCCACCGACGCCACCCTGACCTGCTCAGGACTCAGCCATAGAGGAAAAGCTCCCCCATAGTGCTCTATGAGAATTCCGAAGAACCGCTCGATCGAGCCGAATATGGCCCTGTGTATCATTATCGGTATATGTCTTCTGTTGTCGTCACCCACAAACTCCATCTCAAAACGCTCGGGCAGGTTGAAATCTACTTGAATAGTAGAGCACTGCCAAGCCCTGCCTATAACATCCTTTATCTTAAGATCTATCTTGGGACCGTAAAATGCTCCGCCGCCGCTGTCCACCCTGTATTCAAGACCGACATCGGAGAGCGCCTGCTCGATGGCCTCTATTGACCTCTCCCAGTTCTCCTCACTTCCGACGAATTTCTCCGGGCGCGTCGAAAGAAAAATCTCGTAATTATCAAACCCGAAAGTTCTGAGAAAATCTAGAGTGAGGCGAAGCACGCCGCAGACCTCCTCGCGTATCTGGTCGGGCCGGCAGAATATGTGGGCATCATCCTGGGAAAAACCTCTCACCCTAAGAAGACCGTGCAGAACTCCTGAGCGCTCATAGCGGTAAACGGTTCCTATCTCTGCCCATCTGATCGGCAGGTCCCTATAGCTTCTCGTCTTTGATTTATACACCAGTATGTGGAAAGGGCAGTTCATGGGCTTTACCTGGTAATCGGAGTTTTCAACCTCCATGCACGAGAACATGTTCTGTGAGTAAAAGTCCACGTGACCGCTCGTGCGCCAGAGATCAAGCTTGGCCATGTGCGGAGTGTAAAGAACCTCGTAGCCCCGTGAGGTATGCTCCTTTTTCCAGAAATCCTCTATCACGCTTCTTACCTTAGCTCCCCTCGGGTGCCAGAGGATAAGACCTGGGCCTATCTCATCATTCAGGCTGAACAGGTCTAGCTCCCTTCCGAGCTTACGATGGTCCCTTTTCTTTGCCTCCTCAAGGTCTCGCAGATGTCTGCGGAGGTCCTTTTTGTCCCAGAAGGCCGTTCCATAAATTCTCTGGAGCATCGGGTTGTTCTCATTACCTCTCCAGTAAGCCCCGGCAGAACTGGTGAGCTTAAAAGCCTTTATAAATCCTGTCGAGGGAAGATGGGGTCCCCTGCAGAGGTCATACCAGTCCGTCTGGTCGTATATGGTTATCTCCTGGCCTTCAGGAAGGTCATTTATTATCTCCACCTTGTAGTTCTCCTTTATCGCGGAGAAAGTGGCGACGGCCTGTTCTCTGGTAATCGATTTTCTCACAAGGGGCCGGTTCTTCTTTACTATCTCGGCCATCTCTGATTCAATGTTTTCAAGATCCTCAGGAGTGAAACCCCTTTCAAAATCAAAATCGTAGTAAAACCCGTTTTCTATCACGGGTCCTATTGTGACACGTGCTTCTGGGAAAAGAGACTGGACGGCTTCGGCAAGGACATGAGCGGTTGTATGGCGAAGCAGCCCCAGAGAAGCTTCGGTATTGCTTTTTAATGGCAAAATCTCGCAATCGCTCTCAAGGCGGTGCCAGAAATCAACAACCTGGCCCTCCACAAGCGCACCGACGGCGCGCATGTTTCCATAAAGCTCCGCAAGCGCTTCTCCAACGGTGATTCCCGAAGAAAAAGTTCCCCGCTTTCCGTCGATATTTACCTGTATATCCAACAGCTAATTCCCCCTGAGTCATATGGTGAGCACGGCAGGATTTGAACCTGCGACCCCTTGCACGTCAAGCAAGTGCTCTGCCGCTGAGCTACGTGCTCAAAAAGCTGGTATTGTCTTCAATTCTCCCGTATTGTCAAATATCTAGAAGGACTTGAGACCAGCAAGTATTTCGGGTAGCTTGTCCACTTTACTAACAATCCCCGAGAATACGGGGAACCAAGTGACACAGCCATTCACAGAATCGTACTCAATACTGATTTCATTAGGCCCGGAGAGCCGAGACGGGGCAAGGTAAGGGATATCTACGACCTAGGCAAACATATACTTATGATAGCCACCGACCGCATATCGGCCTTTGACGTTATACTTCCGAACGGAATACCAGCAAAGGGCGAGGTGCTGAACCGTATCTCCGAGTTCTGGTTCCGGAAAACAGAGCATATTATCCCTAACCACATGATCTCAACTGACATCGGGGATTTCCCAGAACCCTTCGGTAACCATGCCGATATACTCACCGGCCGCTCAATGCTCGTAAAAAAAACCGATCCACTTTCCGTTGAGTGCGTTGTGAGAGGTTACATAAGCGGCTCGGGGTGGGAAGAGTACAGAAAAACCGGAGCCGTGTGCGGTATCACTCTGGGAGACAATCTTGTCGAGTCGCAGAAACTCCCCGAACCAGTCTTCACCCCATCAACTAAGGCCGAGCAGGGAACCCATGATGAGAACATAAAGTTTGGGACAGTAATTGATATGATAGGTAAAGAGCTGGCAGACAGAGTACGGGATACAAGCATTGGGATTTACACTGCCGCCGCCGAGATAGCCGAGAAGAAAGGAGTGATAATAGCCGACACGAAATTTGAGTTCGGTATAGACCGGGACACACAGGAACTCATCCTGATAGACGAGGCCCTGACACCTGATTCCTCAAGGTTCTGGCCCGTTGAAGACTACACTCCTGGCAGACCACAGATAAGTTTTGACAAGCAGTTCGTAAGAGACTATCTAAAAGAAACGGGCTGGGACAGGAATCCGCCTGCCCCCGACCTCCCTCCCGATATAGTCGGGAAAACAAGCGAAAAGTACATTGAGATGCTCAGGCTTTTCTGCGGAGAATAGGACTTTGGGAAAAACGAATTCCCCATGCAATGGCATATGCATAATGGACGAGGACACGGAGCTCTGCGTCGGGTGTCTTCGCACAATCGAGGAGATAGCGAACTGGGAAGAATACTCAGATGAGCAAAGAGCGGAAGTCTTGAGGAAGATAGTGGGGCGGGAAGCGGAGCAATGCCAGTGAAGACGGTGAGCATCCTAGGCTGCGGCTGGCTCGGTAAGCCGCTTGCGATCTTTCTTAGGGAAGAGGGTTTCTCAGTGAAAGGGTCGGTCAGAAACCCCAAGGGTCTCACCGGCCTTTCAGAAAATGGGATAGAGCCCTACCTTATAGACATAGCACCAGAGGTGAGTGGAGAGAGGGTCAGTGAATTTTTCTCCTCTGAGGTTATTTTTATAAACTTTCCCCCGGAGAGAAGGGATGATATAGAAAGCTACCACGAAAAACAGATTGAGAATCTGATTGAGGCGATACCGAATACCCCCGGAAAGATGGTAATTTTCGCAAGCTCAACTTCCGTTTACCCGAATATAAACGGGGTTGTTAAGGAAGATAGCCTCCTCTTTCCCGACAAACCGTCTGGAAAAGCTCTTCTTCGCGTGGAGAGACTTTTAATGAATCACCCTGAATTTGATACGACAGTGATACGCTTTTCAGGACTTATAGGGTATGACAGGGCTCCTATAAAATCGATAAGAAAGAAAAAATTGGTACTAAACCCGGACTGCCCTCTCAATCTTATACACCGTGATGACTGCATAGGAATTGTAAAAAACGTAATAGGCCTTGACGTTAGAAATACAGTCCTAAATGCCACATGCGACGAGCATCCGATGAGAAGAGAATACTACTCGCGTGAAGCCTGTAAATACGGAATCCCCCAACCGCTTTTCGAAACGGAGAATCCCCCGGAATACAAGATAGTCTCAAATGAAAAACTGAAGAAAATGCTCAGGTACAAACTGATTTACCCGAACCCCCTTGTTATACCCTAGACAATGGATAGAGTCCCCCAACAAGAGTTGAGGCAATTACAACATCAATACCGAAAACTGTTGAGAAAAACTTTAAAAAAGGGAAGAATAGACAGAATTGGGAAATCAGGGCTTACAACATTTCAGGTGAGTGTTATACAATTTCCAGACTAGGTGCGTAATTTCCTCTCGTGCCAGCCTAAGTACCTATGGACAGAATCAGGGAACTTGAACTTGAGAACATAGAAGCGGTAAAGGTTCTCTACGGGGAATTTAACTCGAATCTCAAGGAAATAGAAAGTGAATTTGATATAAGCATACACACCCGGGGAAACAAGATCACTCTCAAGGGCAATGAGGAAAGTACTGAGGAAGCAGGCATGCTCATGGGACAGATGTATTCGCTTATAGAAAAAGGGTACGTCCTCCAGCCTTCCGACATAAAGATAGCGAAAAGGGTTCTAAGCCAGAAGGATGCATCCCTTGAAGAGATATTCCTCGACACAGTCTGCATATCTGTAAGGAAAAAGATAATAAGCCCAAAAACGATAAACCAGAAGCTCTACATCGACGCTATAAGAAGAAACGACATGGTGTTCGGAATAGGTCCTGCGGGGACGGGAAAAACCTATCTGGCTATGGCTATGGCAATCTCGGCATTTACTAACAAGAAGGTAAACAGAATAGTGCTTGCCAGGCCCGCAGTGGAGGCGGGAGAGAAACTAGGTTTTCTCCCAGGAGACCTTCAGGAAAAAGTGAACCCTTACCTGCGCCCTCTTTTTGATGCACTCTACGACATGATGGAATTTGAGAAGGCAAACAGACTGATTGAGAAAAACTTGATTGAAATTGTCCCGATAGCTTACATGAGGGGAAGAACGCTTAATGACGCGTTCATAATTCTTGATGAGGCGCAGAACACAACGGCTATACAGATGAAGATGTTCCTTACCAGACTAGGATTCGGCTCAAAGGCAGTCGTAACAGGAGACATTACCCAGATAGACCTCGCCAGAGAACAGAACTCTGGGCTTATCGAGGCCATAAACATCCTCTCTGGGATAAAGGGAATAGAGTTTGTCAATTTCTCGAAAACTGACGTCATAAGGCATCCGCTGGTGATGAAAATAATAGACGCGTACGAAAAAATTAAGGATAATGTCAGTGGACCTAACCCTGTAACCGGAGAAACCAAATGAAAAAAATCGCCGTTTTTGTTCTTGCAGCCGCGTTTCTCTTTCCCTCGTGTGCCAGATGGGAAAATCCGGCAACTTTCATGCTCTCGGCCGACAAATCCATAGCGGTTCTCGTGCTCAATCCCTCTGTGTACACAATGCAGGAAGTTAGAGTGAAGGGAAAAGTATGGGAGATCAAAACGACTGAGGAAGAGGAATTGGCAACCTTCAAGCTTGCCGACAGTGACGGAAACTACATAACAGTCATCTGGGCAAAAGAAATTTCTTTTACCGAGGGCAACATAGTTGAGGCAGCGGGCCTTTTCGACAGCAACTTCAACTCTTCTGAAAACAAGTTTAATCCCACCATCACAGCAAAAACTATCAGGGTTCTTAAGAAAAACTGAACTACCCAGAGAACACGCAGTCGCTTAACTCTAGGTACATGTCGCGCTGAGGTCCCACTGAAACTATACAGACAGGAACTCCCGTAAGTTCCTCAATCCTTTTTATGAAACGCATCGCGTTTTGGGGCAGATCGTCAGCGCTTTTTATACCGTCCAGATCCTCATTCCACCCATCCATCTCTTCGTATGAAGGCTCGCAGTTCTCAAGAACGGAAAGACTTGCGGGAAAGTTCTTAGTCACCGACCCTTTATATCCGTAGCTAGTACATATCTTTACTTTTTCAAAACCCGAGAGCACGTCAAGTTTGGTAAGGGCAATTGTGGTCACTCCGTTTGTTCTAAGAGCGTAGTTAAGAGCGACGGCGTCAAGCCAACCGCACCTTCTGCTCCTACCCGTGGTAGCTCCGTACTCTTCCCCTTCTTTTCTGAGCACTTCCTGTACCTCGCCCGGCCCTTCGGTTGGAAAAGGTCCTTCCCCTACCCTTGTCGTATAGGCCTTCGCCACTCCCACAACGGAATTCACACGCCCTGGAACCGCCCCGGTTCCGGAGAACACTCCCCCTAGGCCTGCGTTTGAGGACGTTACGTAGGGATACGTGCCGAAATCTATATCGAGAAGCGCTCCCTGTGCACCTTCAAAAAGAATTTTCTTCCCTTCATCTCCACTTTTTCGGACAATCTTTGAGACATCCGTAACAAAAGGCCCCAGAACCTTTCCGTAGGCCAAGTACTCTTCATAAATGCTTTCGGGATCAAGAGGCTCCGCCCCGAGAATCTTTTCTATATAGGCTTTTTTCTCTTCCATTACGGAAACAAGTCTGAGGCGAAGGGCCTCAGGCTCCATGAGGTCAAGCATCCTTATC
>JAPOSJ010000005.1 GCA_026709745.1 Candidatus Dadabacteria bacterium
GAATAAACCACCCGACTTCAAAAACATTTTCTCTTCTGATCAGAAAGGCTGTCTCGGAAAGATTAAGCCCTGCGGCGATTTTCTGTTTTGTCCGGTCTTGTATTTCATTTTCAAGAACGCAGACCGCAGCGGGATTTCCGGAATCGGGCCCGCCTGTGAAAGCATTGACGATGTAGACCCTAATCACACCCGTAGTCCCGACGCAACGTGGCCCGTGGGACGCCGTTTTAGCACCCCAATCGCGTCCTTTATACCAGAGAGAGTAAGGGGAAACATGCTGCCTTCGTAAAAATCATTGAGCATTCCTATGCTTTCAGTCCACTTCCACTCCTCTCTTGGTACTGGATTGAGCCAGACTGTAAAAGGATACTTTGTCTTTATCCTGTCAAGCCACACAAGACCCGGTTCGTCGTTATTGTGTTCAACGCTTCCGTTGGGATAGACAAGCTCCCAAGGGGACATGGATGCGTCACCGACTATAATGCACCTGTAATCGCCATTGTACTTGTTAAGCAGAGAGAATGTGGGAATCCGCTCACTGAAACGTCTTTTATTGTCTTTCCAGACGGCTTCGTATATACAGTTATGAAAGTAGTAGAACTCAAGGTGCTTGAACTCATGCCGGGCGGCGGAAAAAAGCCTTGAGCAAAGCTCAACATGCTCCTCCATCGACCCTCCCACGTCAAAAAACATGAGGACTTTTATATTGTTTTTCCGCGAGGGAACAAACTCAAGCGAAAGCAGTCCCGCGTTTCTTGAAGTAGTGTCAATCGTCTCCTCAAGATCAAGTTCTTCCCCTACTCCCTCCCTCGTGAGAACCCTAAGCTTCCGCAGGGCCATCTTCATGTTTCTCACATTCAGTTCGACCGAGTCATCAAGATCACGAAACTCCCTTCTGTCCCACACCTTGACAGCACGGCGCTGCCTGCCTCCGTCCTGACCTATACGAACCCCGGCGGGATTGTATCCGTACGCACCATAGGGCGAAATGCCCCCAGTGCCTATCAATCTGTTTCCGCCTTGGTGGCGTTTTTTCTGTTTCTCAAAGATTTCCCGGAGCCTCTCCATCAGTTCTTCAAGACCGCCGATGGAGCAGATGTATTTCCTATCCTCTTCGGAAAGAGCACTCTCGAAGTTCTTCCGCAACCACTCAAGAGGAATAGATATCACCTGCTCGGTGTCGACAAGTTGAGCTCCATGAAAATAGGCGGCAAAAAGTCTGTCAAACTTGTCAAGATGCCGCTCGTCCTTTACCATCACGCAGCGGGCAAGATAGTAAAACTCGGTCGTTTCGTAACGTATCACGTCGCAGTCAAGCGCCTCAAGGAAAGTAAGATATTCCTTTAACGTGACAGGAAATCCATCGTTTCTAAGAAGCAGGAAAAAATCAAGAAACACTACTCTCTCCCTAGGCAGTCACTTTCTGAATCTTTTACTCATCATCTCTAGCATCTCATAGTCCGCCTCATTTTTTATAAGCGCACCCGAGTAAGGAGGAAGGTTCTCTTCAATGTCCACCCCCGCAAGTTCTCTTACAGCAGCGCGGTCGGCCGAGAGTAGCTTTATCCAGTCTATAAGTTCGCTTGTGGAAGGCTTTTTCTTAAGACCGTCGATTTTTCTTACCGAATAAAAAAGGGAAAGCGCATTATCCATAAGCTTTCGCCCAAGATCGGGGTAATGCACTTTTACTATTCTCTCGAGAGTCTCGCGGTTGGGAAATGCTATGTAGTGAAAAAAACACCTTCTCAGAAAGGCGTCGGGGAGTTCTTTTTCGTTATTGGAAGTGATTATCACTATTACTCTCCTCTGCGCTCTTACGGTTTTTTTCAGTTCATAACAGTAAAACTCCATCCTGTCGAGTTCAAGGAGAAGATCATTAGGAAACTCTATGTCCGCCTTGTCTATCTCGTCACTCAGAAGCACCGGCTGTTCGGGGTTCTCAAAAGCCTCCCAGAGCTTACCCTTATTTATGTAATTTGAGATGTCGTTTACTCTTTTGTCGCCGAGCTGTGAGTCACGAAGTCTGGCGACCGCATCGTATTCGTATAGACCCTGCTGTGCAGTGGTGGTTGACTTTATGTGCCAAGTTATAAGTTGCTTTCCAAGTGATTTTGCGACCTCAAACGCAAGCATGGTCTTTCCGGTGCCCGGCTCTCCCTTCACAAGAAGGGGCCGCTCAAGCTTAATGGCCGCGTTTACCGCCACGGTCAGATCCTTTGTGGCTATGTAGTGATTTGTTCCTTCAAATTGCATTTTTCACCCGCCTCGTGGAAGAAAGCAGACCCCGCCTATTTATTGAATACGATCGTCCTGTCTTTGTAAATCAGAATCTCCCGATTTATATGGAACCAGATTGAACTTGAGAGAACGAGTTTCTCAAGATCCTGCCCTTTTCTTATGAAATCGTTTATGGAATCGTCATAATTGACCTTTATCACGTCCTGATCTATTATGGGCCCCGAGTCAAGTTCCTCGGTCACGTAATGACAGGTCGCCCCGATCACCTTGACCCCTTTCTCATAAGCCGAGTGATAAGGCCGCGCCCCGGGAAATGCCGGAAGAAAAGAATGGTGAATATTGATTATCCTGTTCGGGTAATTAGATATGAAGTTCCCGGTAAGTATCTGCATATACCTTGCAAGCACTATGAAATCCACTTTATAATGGCGAAGAAGTTCAATCTGGCGGGCCTCAGTTTCCTCCTTGTTGTCCTGAACATCCTCAAACACGTAAAAATCCGCCCCGTGAAGAGCTGCCACATCTTTCAGATCGGGATGGTTGCTTATTACAAGGGGCATCTCCACATTCCATTCCCTAGCGCGAAGCCTGTATATTATGTCCGAGAGACAGTGGGGAAGACCGGAGACGAAAACTGCCATACGCGGTATGTCCCCTGTAAAGAAGATTTCAGATTTCATGTCGAACCTCTGAGCTACTTTCCTACGGAAAATCTCCTCGGTTTCCTCACGCGAGAGGGAAAAACCATCCATTCCCCATTTGGCCCTGATAAAGGTCACCTTGTCAGAATAGTCAACGCAGTGCTGCAGGGCGTGGATATTCCCGCCGTAGTTGAATATAAAGTCAGTGACAGCACGAACCAGACCTGGGCGGTCGGGAGAGTGCACGAGTAAAATCGCTTCTTCC
This sequence comes from Candidatus Dadabacteria bacterium, assembly GCA_026709745.1. GTDB lineage: Bacteria > Desulfobacterota_D > UBA1144 > Nemesobacterales > Nemesobacteraceae > Nemesobacter. The sequence continues at coordinate 3,145 of JAPOSJ010000005.1, forward strand.
TGTTTCTCCTGCATTTTTACTTGAAACCCGTTCTCTGGTTATTTAAAGCTTATGACAGCATGGCGGCGATCAGGACTTTCAGTAGCAAGCAGGCAAAATAAAAAGTTTCTGCCGCTCTATCAACCTCTTTTGCAAAAAACCCCGCCTACTTGTTAAATACGATTGTCCTGCCCTTGTAAACCAGAAGCTCGCGGTTTATATGGGACCAAATTGCGCTTGACAGAACAAGCTTCTCAAGATCCTGACCTTTTCTTATAAGATCATCAACCGAATCTTCGTAGTTAACCCTTATAACATCCTGCTCTATTATGGGACCCGAATCGAGTTCCTCGGTTACGTAATGAGATGTCGCTCCGATGATTTTGACCCCTCTTTTATAAGCGGACTGATAAGGCTGCGCTCCCGGAAATGCCGGAAGAAAGGAATTGTGGATATTGATTATCCTGTTTGGATACTGCGATACAAAATTATTGGTAAGAATCTGCATATATCTTGCGAGCACTATGAAATCCACTTTATGCTCCGCCAGAAGTTCAAGCTGCCGGGCTTCCACTTCCTCTTTGTTTTCCTTTACATCCCTGAATTGTTCGAATCTCATATCATAGCGGTCAGCAATAGGCTTAAGGTCAGGATGATTGCTTATAATAAGGGGAACTTCCACATCCCATTCCTTAACTCTGAGCCTGTACACAATATCGGATAGACAATGGGGAAATTTTGATACAAAAATCGCCATGCGCGGTATGTTCCCGGTAAAGAAAATCCTGAACTTCATGTCGAATTTCTCCGCTACTTTCTCACGAAAAACCTCTTCTGTCTCCTGTCTTGAGAAAGCAAAACCTTCCATGCTCCATTTGGCCCGGATAAAAACCACCATATCATCCATATCAACGCAATACTGCAGGGCCTGGATATTCCCGCCATAGCTGAATATAAAGTCAGTGATTGCCCGAACCAAGCCTGGACGATCGGGGGAATGCACGAGCAGAATCGCCTGTTCCTTTTTTTTTGACATTTTCAGTAAAACCTCTTCCTTGGTCATTTACAGCTTCAGACAGTAGCGCTATGACCAAGGCTCCTTATAGTAGTAAGTAAAGTTAGCCACTTTCGGCCGCTCCGTCCACCCTTTTTTTCTGTAAAAACCTCGCAGATACGACGGCTTGTCCCTGCCATTGGTCACCATCAGACGGTAGACATCCCTTTTTCTGCCTTCTTCCATAACTACATCGATAAGATAGCTGCCCACCCCCATGCCGCTTGCCGAGGGACTCACAAACAGGTCTGATACATAGCCCTCAAAGCTTCCCAGCATTACAAACGGCACCCAGTGAACAGATGTAAACCCTATAACCCCGCCTCCCTGATCACAGGCGACGTAAATAGTATGGCACTGAGGGTAAGCTCCGGCCTGGAGTATCAGATCCCTGATCGGCGATGACATCTCCTCAAGCGTAAGGGAGTTTCTTTTCTCAGACCAGCCGATTTCCCTCAGTATCAGGGCCATCGCCTCCGCATCATCGACGGCGGCTTTTCTTGCCATCACTTTCTTCATTTCTTTTTTCCAAGAGTCTCGACAAGACCCCCCAGACTCTTAAGAACCCCTCGGCTGCAGAGAGTTGCCGGAAGATCTCGGTCAAAATCGGCGCATACTCCTTTCATGTTCGCCACGACCTCGCGCCGAAGAGCCTTTTTGGAAAACGCGTAGCCCGGAATCAGCGATGGGCCATACTGTCCCGCGAAGGCAACGCAGTGGGAGAGAAGCTCGCCCGCTTTGCGGCTTTCATTGAAAAAACCCAGACTGACGGCATCCTGAGAATCATATAGAAACCCTGTTGTTATAACCCGCCTGGTAACTGCGCTTCCAAGCGCATAAAGCACAATCTGCGCCACGGCTGAAGGCAGGGGAAAACCTATTGTGATTTCATTAAGACCGAACCTTGCTTCGGAGTCAACACATACCCCGTAATCGCAGCAGAGCGCGAGTATGAGCCCACCGGCAATTGCGTGGCCGTTTACCGCCGCCACAACCGGTCTTTCGTACGTAAAGACCTGAAGCAGAGCGCCACAAAAGCGCTTGTACCAACGCCGCATCTCTTCTTCATCCCGTGACGCAAAGAGTGAAAGGTGATATTTAAGGTCAAGACCTGCGGAAAAGGCCCTCTGTGAAGAGGTAAGCACCACTGGACTCTCAGCGTGGTCACTTGCAAGGGTCAAAAAAGCCTTATCAAGATCGTTGAAAAACAACTCGTTCATGACGTTCATCGGGTTTGAGTTCATGCGAACGACCGCAACGCCGTCCGTTCTCTGAATTTCCCAGCTCATAATACTTTTCCACCCGAGCGCCGAGTCCATGAATCCCTGAGAGAAACGGTTCTGTTAAAAACTGGTGCCCCGGGTTCGGAATCCTCGGGGTCAAGCACAAAATAGCCTTTTCTCTCAAACTGGTAGTTAATCCCGGAAGAACATCCTCCAAGTGCGGGCTCTGCTGCACAGTTCTCAAGTATATGAAGAGAATCCGGATTAATAAATTCTGTAAATTCTCTCTGTCTATCCGCCATGGGATTGGGAACAGTAAAAAGTCTGTCGTAGAGCCTGACGGTCACCCGTGATGCCCTTTTCGCGCAGACCCAGTGTATGGTTCCCCTGACTTTTGTTCCTTCAGAGGTATTTCCACCCCTTGTCGCGTGATAGTATTCGCAGTAGACCTCGGTCACCTTACCGGTGGACGGGTGGCGTTAAAAGCCTTTGCACCTGACTATATAAGCATATCGCAGGCGCACCAAGGAGCCCGGGGACAGCCTGTGGAACTTTTTGGGTGGATTCTCCATAAAATCATCCCTTTCAATGAAAAGCTCCCTTGAAAACGGCACCTTTCTTTTTCCCATGGACGAGTCTTCAGGGTTATTCACCGCTTCAATTTCCTCTTCCTGATCTTCGGGATAGTTAACTATCACCACCTTCAGAGGGTCAAGTACCGCCATCACTCTCTGGGCCTTCCTGTTAAGATCCTCCCTGACGCTGTGTTCGAGAAAACCCATGTCTATAATGCTGTCCTGTTTTGTTACGCCTATTTTCCGGCAGAAATTTCTTATGGATTCAGGAGTATACCCCCTCCTTCGCAATCCCGAGACAGTGGGCATTCTGGGATCATCCCATCCGCTGACAAACCCTTTTGAAACCAGCTTCATGAGACTTCTTTTGCTGAGAATAGTATAGCTTAGGTTAAGCCTCGCAAACTCGATCTGACGGGAGTGATATATGCCGAGCTGAGTGATAAACCAGTCGTAAAGAGGGCGGTGGTCCTCAAACTCAAGCGTGCAGAGAGAATGGGTAACGCCCTCTATGGAGTCACTCTGTCCGTGGGCCCAGTCATACATGGGATAGATAGGCCAGGAATTCCCGGTACGGGGATGAGTTCTCTTCATTATCCGGTACATGACGGGGTCTCGCATGTTCATGTTGCCCGAAGCCATATCTATTTTGGCCCGAAGCACGTACTGACTCTCATCAAATTTCCCGGCTCTCATAGCTCGCAGAAGTCTCATGTTCTCCTCAACGGATCTCGCCCTTGAAGGGCTCTCCCTGCCAGGTTCTGAAAGCGTTCCCCGGTATTCTCTTATCTGCTCGGTACTCAGGTCATCCACGTAAGCCTTGCCCTCGCTTACAAGCCTGAGGGCGTATTCATAAAGCCGCCCGAAATAGTCTGAGGCGTAATAGACTTTTCCACCCCAGTCAAATCCGAGCCACTTTACATCTTCTTTTATGGCCTCTTCATATCTCACGTCTTCCTTCGAGGGGTTGGTATCGTCAAAGCGCAGGTTACACTTACCGCCGAATTCCTCAGCTACACCGAAATTAAGACATATGGATTTTGCATGACCGATATGCAGATAGCCGTTGGGTTCGGGCGGAAAACGGGTTAAGGGCTTCTGCATGCCGGATTCGAGATCGCTTCTTATCCCGGCCCTTATGAAATCCTCGGACTCCGGGGGTCCATTGCTGTCCTCACCAAGCTTCATGATTGCTCTCTATACTCCGCACAAAAGCGGGATGAGATCGGGGACAGTTCCCATAGACGGAAAAATACTCTATCTCCATTTTATGTTGCACCCGATACTGGGAACCTGCTCCCATTGAATCTTCTTGCCAGCTATAACGGAATCTAGAGCCATACGAATATCCTTTCCGGTAACCGGTTTCCCGTTTCCGGGCCTTGAGTTATCAAACTGTCCTCTGTAGACGCATCTCAGGTCCCGATCATAAATGAAAAAATCGGGAGTGCAGGCAGCATCATAGGCCTTGGCGACTTCCTGCGTATCATCAAACAGGTAAGGAAACGAATATCTCTTCTCCTCCGCTACCTCTTTCATTCGCTCGGGAGAATCATCAGGATAGTTCTCAACGTCATTTGAGTTTATAGCTATAAAGGAAACTCCCCTAGGAGTATATTCATCGGCAACTTTTACAAGTCCATCCTGCAGGTGTTTCACGTAAGG
>JAPOSJ010000022.1:0-746 GCA_026709745.1 Candidatus Dadabacteria bacterium
TCGAAATTAACGTCTATTATGTTCGCCCCGTTCTCCACCTGTTGAAAAGCTATCGAAACGGCTCCTTCATAGTCTTCCTCCTTTATAAGTCTTGCGAACTTTGGAGAACCAGTTACATTAGTTCTTTCTCCAATCATTATGAAAGGTCCGTTTGCATCGGAGGTTATGGTAAGGGGTTCTAGACCGCTTAGTCTGGTTGCGTCTTTGCGAACTGCGATTTCTCTTGGCGGTACATCTTTGAGTTTTTCAACCACCATTTCTATGTGCTCTGGAGTCGTGCCGCAGCATCCCCCTACTATATTGACAAAACCGCTTTCAGCAAAATCCAGAAGAAGAGTAGAAGTGATCTCCGGCGTTTCATCATATCCTGTCTCACTCAACGGATTGGGAAGTCCGGCATTCGGGTAGCAGCTTATGCGGCAGTCAGCTATCCGTGAAAGTTCCTCTATGTATGGTCGCATCTCTTCTGCGCCGAGTGCACAGTTTATTCCCACGCTGAAGGGTTTTGCGTGGCGGACAGAGTTCCAAAAAGCCTCCACCGTCTGTCCCGAAAGAGTCCGCCCGGATCGATCCGTTATTGTAACGGATATCATGACCGGAATTCTTTTCCCTCCATATGCGTCAAAAAAGCTTTCAATGGCATATATGGCAGCCTTTAGATTCAGTGTGTCAAAGACTGTCTCCGGCATGAGTATGTCCACTCCTCCTTCAACAAGGGCTTCCGTCTGTTCTCGGTAAGCATCAAC
>JAPOSJ010000022.1:756-7631 GCA_026709745.1 Candidatus Dadabacteria bacterium
GCCCTGTAAGACGGATCGTTTACGTCAGGGGACATTGATGCCGTCTTGTTGGTCGGACCCAGCACTCCGGCAACGAAGCAAACTCTCCCGGGGTTTTTCTCCATAAAATCCGAAGCTGCCTTCTTTGCAAGTTTTGCCGACTCGACATTAAGGGCTCTTACCCAGCTCTCAAGTCCATAATCGGCCTGGGCTATCGAGGTAGAGCTGAATGTGTTAGTCTCAACTATGTCGCATCCCGCCTCGAAGTATCCTCTGTGGATTTGATATATAACATCGGGCCTAGTGAGGGAAAGCAGGTCGTTATTCCCCTTTAGATCCAAAGTGTGATCAGAGAACAGATCTCCTCTGAAGTCTTCTTCTTTGAGATCATGCTTTTGTATCATCGTCCCCATTGCACCGTCGAGGAAAAGTATTTTCTTCTTCGAAAGAGTCTCGAGATGTGTGGAGATTTTTGTATCTTTATATTCGATATTCATTACTCCCTAGCCTTGTCGAGAGACCTTAATATTGCCCTCTTTCCTTTACCTCAAACACAAGCTTTACGGGAACAAGGAAAAATATGGAGCCTACCATATGTTCCTGAGTTCTCTTAACTTTACGAAAACCGCCATCGGATCATTCTTCAGAGACGGATCCTTCTCCCTAAGTAAATCAACAAGTGTGGGGTCATCCGTTCTCATGAAGGGGTTATATGTTCTCTCTTCTCCCAGTGTTGAACGGGGAAAACGGTCTTCAGGTATTTCCCGAAGCTTGCTCTGCGCGTTCTGGCTATCCGGGGTGAGTTCGAGAGTAAACCTGAGATTGTTCTCCGCGTAGTCATGACCGCAGAACATCCTGAGTCGCGAGGAAAGAGCGGGAAGCCTGAAAGCGAAAGTCTCGTACAGGTCTTCTATCCTTCCCCTAAACTTCACGTTTCCACATCCTGAAACAAACACCGTATCGCCAAGGAAAATGTTGTCCCCGATAATAAAGGAGAGGTGTTCCGGGCAATGGCCAGGAGTATGGATCACTTGAAGTCGCTGTTCTCCGAACTCTATCTCATCTCCCTCTTCGACTCCTTCGCTTCTTGGAGCGACATAGTCAAGGGCCATAGGATGGATAAGTATCTTTGAAGAGAGAAAGACCTTTATTATGGGGTTGTTGCCGCTGATGTGGTCCGGATGGGCATGGGTATTCAAGACGTATCTTACCCTGTAGTCTTTCTTCCTTATAATTTCAAGAACAGTGATCGGATCAAGCGGGTCTATCACCACGCACTGCCCGGTCTGCTCGCACGCCACAAGATAATTGTAGTTGCTGTCACTCTCGCCGACTCGGAACCCGTATACTGAGAATCCGTCCTCATTTATTACATTCATCAAAGCCTCCTTGGAGTTGCGTGAAAGTGTACCTGAAACTCCCTGCACGGGTTCTGAATTTCTTTGACATCAAAAGCGGTTAGGGTAGTTTTTACTCGCGATTGACCTTTGGAGACACAATGAATTTTGTAGAATCTCTTAAATGCAAGGAATGTGCCGAGCTTTATCCTAAGGAACCGAAATATGTCTGTGAGACCTGTTTCGGCCCTCTTGAGGTCTTGTACAACTACGACGAGATAAAAAAACATATCTCAAGAGAGAAAATAACTTCCCGTCCGCAGAACATATGGAGATACAGGGAACTTCTTCCCCTCGACGCAGAACCCACTCTGGGAACACAGGTGGGATATACGCCGCTTGTGAGAGCGGTAAACCTCGCCAAAGATCTGGGGGTTTCGGAAATATACGTAAAAAACGATGCTGTCTGCTACCCCACTCTCTCCTTTAAGGACAGGGTCGTATCCGTGGCCCTCTCAAAGGCAAAGGAGTTCGGATTCAATACTGCCGGGTGTGCCTCAACGGGAAATCTCGCAAATTCCGTATCCTCGATTTCTGCCGCTGGGAAACTTAAAAGCTACATATTTATTCCCTATGACCTTGAGCGGTCAAAAATTCTCAACACCATAGTCTACGGAGCAAATCTTGTAGGCGTAAAAGGCACTTATGATGACGTAAACAGACTTTGCAGCGAAATTGCCAGCAAGTACAATTGGGCATTCGTGAACGTAAACATGAGACCCTATTACTCTGAAGGTTCCAAGTCATACGCGTTTGAGGTAATGGAACAGCTCGGATGGAAGGCACCCAAGCATATAGTGGTTCCCATGGCAAGTGGTTCCCTTTTAACCAAAGTATGGAAAGCCATAAAGGAATTCGAGCTGCTTGGAATCGTGGAACCGCAGGGTTCGAAAGTATACGGCGCCCAAGCAACGGGATGTTCACCCATATCAACCGCATTTAAAAATGGCTGGGACATGTTCAAACCCGTAAAACCGAACACCATAGCCAAGTCACTGGCTATAGGCACTCCGGCCGACGGTTACTACGCGATGAATATAATAAGGGAAAGCGGGGGAGCGGCCGAGGATGTAAGCGACACGGAAATAGTGGATGCGATAGAGCTGCTTGCCAGGACCGAAGGCATTTACACAGAGACTGCGGGCGGAGTGACTCTTGGGGTAACGAAAAAACTTATAGACCAGGGAAAGATTCCCCGCGACGAGCCCATAGTGGTATCTATAACAGGAAACGGTCTTAAGACTCAGGATGCGGTTGAGAAGCGCCTAGGGGAACCTAATATCATAAATCCCTCTTTTGAAGCTTTTGAAGAACTCTACAATAATGAAAAAACATAGTATTACGTGTTATAGTTTTTGATATCAAGATAGCAGCAAGAACAAGAAAAACAGGAGAAAAACATGGTATCAGTAAGAATTCCAACCCCTCTTAGAGAACTCTCAGGAGATAGGGACGAGCTTAGTATAGATGCGTCCACAGTATCAGCACTCATAGAGAAGCTTGAGAGTGAATGTCCAGGTATGAAGAGCAGGCTCTGCGATGAGAACGGAGAGGTAAGAAGATTCATAAATCTCTACGTCAACGAAGAAGATATAAGGTTTCTTGACGGAGTGAGTACGAAGCTTAACGACGGAGACGCCATATCAATCATCCCGGCAATAGCCGGAGGGTGAATTTTCCAAAACATCCTGCGTTCTGTTTACTAGGTGATCGCGTCCGAGCTGAAGGGTTGGTTTGCCTGTAGTCTGTACACCACATTTCCGATTCTAGCAGGAGTCGGCAAAAACTTTGAAAATCAAGTAACAATTCAGACTCAGTGAATCAACTCTTTAATTTTATTAAAATATTTTTCGATCAACGGCTCTTTTTCCTTCTTGTAGCTTCCAGCAAACTCCTTTAAAACTTCTTTCTGTTTTCTGGTGAGCTTCTGGGGTATTACAACCTTTACCACTATGTACTGGTCACCGAGATTTCCAGATTCCACATCAACAAGTCCCTTTCCTCTTAGCCTTAGGGTTTGCCCCGGCTGAGTTCCAGAGGGAATCTTCATTTTAGTAGTGCCCTTAAGAAGCGGAACATCCACCTCGTCTCCAAGTGCCGCCTGAGTGAAGCTTATAGGAAACTCGCACACGATGTTATTTCCTTCCCGTTTAAAGATAGGATGTTCTCTTACTCTTACCTGTATGTAGAGATCTCCCGAGGGAGTTCCACGCACACCTGATTCTCCCTCTCCCCTTATCACAAGTCTCATTCCGCTTGAGATTCCGGCGGGGATATTGACCTGTACAATTTTCTCAGCGTACAGAAGTCCGGAGCCTCTGCAACTCCCACATGGATTCGTTATGATCCTACCGCTTCCTCCGCACGAAGGACAACTCTGGCTTATTGAGAACGGACCCTGAGAAAAGGCAATCGACCCCCTGCCCCCGCAGCGGTCACAAACCGATTCTCCCCCGACCGAGGCTCCGGAGCCGGAGCAGTCATCGCAGAGTTGTCTCTTTCCTATCTTTATCTCTTTCTGCGCCCCAAACGCGGCTTCGTCAAAATCCACCTCAAGGTCATACTGAAGATTCCCTCCCTGACGCGCTCCACCACTGCGGCCCCTCCCACTGCTGAAAACATCTTCAAAAAGGTCGCCGAAAATATCCCCAAACCCCGAGAAACCGCCCATACCATCGCCAGACATATGACCAAAACTGTCATAACGGGCCCTTTTATCTCTGTCGTTCAGAACTTGGTAAGCCTCGTTTATTTCTTTGAATTTCTCTTCGGCACTCTTATCCCCAGGGTTGCGGTCGGGGTGATACTTAAAAGCCAGGTCCTTGTAAGAACTTTTTATGTCTTCTGGAGATGCGTTTTTTTCAACGCCCAGTATTTCGTAGTAATCTTTGGCCATTTTGAAATCAGGGGACTAGGTTTTTTGTCAGCTCTTTTCCCCAGAGTCCCCCTCGGAGGTTTTTTCTGTGCCCTGAGAAACTGACACCATGGAGGGTCTGAGCAGTCTTCCGTTAAGGAGGTAACCTTTCTGAATCTCTGAGATTATGGTACCGCTTTCGTGAACTTTGGAGTGTTCTTTGTAAACCGCCTCGTGATAGCTTGGATCAAAAGCAGTTCCTTCACTTGAGTCTATGACTGTAACACCAAAATTCTCAAGACCCGTAAGAAACTGGGCGTGAACAAGCTTTATTCCGTCAAGAAAAGCTGCAAAGTCAGTTTTTTCCCGGGAAGATTCCCCGGAAAATTCAATAGCTCTTTCAATGTTGTCAAGGACAAAGAGTAGTTCTTTTAGATTCTGTGCGTTCCCGAAATCACGTATTTCCTGCTTCTCTCTGACAAGTCTTTTCTTATAATTGTCAAAATCAGCGGAGAGTCTTAAATACTTGTCTCTCAGAGCTTCAAGCTCCGCGGAGATACTCTCTCCATTTCCCTCTCTCTGTTGTTTTTCCACATCCGGAGACTCAAGTTGTTCGGAGCTTTCAGGACCGTTTTTTTTGCTTTCTCGAATATCCGCTTCAGTGTTCTCACTCATTCCGAAGTTTCTCCGTTAACTCTTTTTGTGACCATTTTCGCCGCATAATTAACAAGAGGGATAATTTTTGAATAATCCATCCGTGTGGGACCGAAAACGCCCAGACTTCCATAGCTGTTTCCCTTGTAGTAAGGCGCGGCGACGAGGCTGAAACCGCTGGGCATCCCCTTTTCCGAACCTACGAAGACCTTTGAGCGACCGTCTCTCACAACCGATTTAAGAAACCCAGAGAGAAGCTCGTGGTCTTCCAGTATCTCAATTATGATCCTGTAAAGAGCGGAATCCCCGAAATTAAGGGAGTCAATAACCGAAATCTTTCCCTCAACAAATATACCAGCCTTTCGCTCTCTCTCGAAAAGCTCACTGCTTATCCTAAGCACTTTTTCAAGGATCTCGCTATAGTCAGTAGCGGTTCTCTTGATCTTCTCGAGCACAACTTTGCGCACCTGCTCAATCGTAAGGCCGAGAATCAGCCTGTTAAGATAGCCCCCTATTCTCTCGAGCTGGGAATCGCTTATGGGTCTTGCAAGCCTGATGTAGGTTTTTTCCGTAAGTCCACCTTCGAACACGAGAAATATCAAGCATTCTTTTCTCCCCATCCTGACAAGCTTTGCGGACTTTACCCTGAGAGTGTTTCTCTGCGGAAGCATCCCGAGACCTGCAAGCTTGGTAAAGTCAGAAAGCATTGAGCTTGTGGCACTTATAACGTGGTCAAGCGTGCCGTCAATTCCTTCATATTTATTCTCAAGAAGACTTAGATCGTAATCCTGTGAGTCCTCAACCTGCAGAATGTTCTCAACGTAGTAATTTATTCCCTTCTCAGTGGGGAATCTCCCGGAAGATATATGACTCTGGGCCAGAAAACCCGCTTCCATAAGGGAGTTAAGTCCCTGGCGGACGGTGGCCGCAGACCATTTTATATCATATTTCGATATAAGGGTTGAAGAACCGACGGGGCTTCCGGTCTCAATAAAGTGGTCAACCACGAAACCCAGAAAAGTCTTGTTCCTAGGAGATATAGGCTGTATCATGTTTTGGAAATATAATTTTACTCTGCTGCATTGTCAACGCAATACTATAGAATACGGGACAAAGCGTTAAGTCAGTCTTTACTGAATGTCACGAAATCAAGACAGTGGCTTGGCGGCACTCCAAGATCCCTTGACTATAGTGATATGGAAATACTGCTCAAATTTCTCTGGACTGTAGTCATGACACAGCAACCCATAAGGCTAGAAAAAAGAACCAACATCACCGTTTCTGGAAAATGCCCTATGATTGGAACCCAGATTTCTTCCTTCCTCAGCGATAAACACCATATTTTTTGACGACACGCCAATTACAAATATAATTACCCTGAAATGAGCAAATTCGACCTCACAGTAATAGGATCCGGTCCTGGGGGATACATCTCAGCAATAAGGGCCGCGCAGATGGGAATGAAAGTCGCCGTCATCGAACGGGACAAGCCCGGAGGAGTGTGTCTTAACTGGGGATGCATACCCTCAAAGGCAATATTAAAATGTGCGGAGATGTACTCGAATTTTCTTCACTCAGAGAGCTACGGAATCACTCACAAAGGACTTTCTTTTGATTACTCAGAAGTAATTAAAAAAAGCAGAAATGCTTCTGCGTCCCTTAACAGAGGAGTGGAAGGGCTTTTCAGAAGAAACAAAATCACTCTCATAAACGGTACGGGAAGGCTTACATCAAAGCACGGAATAACTGTTACGGGAAAGGATTCACAGGATATAGAGAGCGAAAGCATACTTCTCGCCACAGGATCCGTACCAAGAACCCTGCCAGGCCTTGAGATCGACGGAAAAGTCGTAATGACAAGTGACGAGGCGATAATGCACACCGAGGTTCCCCGCTCCATAGTTGTAATAGGCGGTGGATATATAGGACTGGAGTTAGCCTATGTTTACAACTCTTTTGGCAGCAAGGTAACAATTGTTGAGATGGAAAAA
>JAPOSJ010000228.1 GCA_026709745.1 Candidatus Dadabacteria bacterium
ACGACATGAAAAACCCAGAACCTCCGCCACCCGCCTCGCAACAGTGCTTTTCCCCACTCCCGAAGGCCCGTCTATGGTAATGATGCTTTCGCCGTCGCGTTTCATTTCCCTTTGCTAAGCGCCTCGAAAAGCGAAAAGAATTCGGGAAACGAGATGGAAACACACCCAGTATCCTCAACGACTGTTTCCCCCCACGCCCGCGTCGCCGCCACAGCAAGAGACATGGCGACGCGGTGGTCGCCGCGGCTCGCACACCTGGCACCGCGAAGCTCCCCGGTGCCGTTTATGACCATACCGTCCTCAGTTTCCCTTATGTCCGCACCAAGCTTCGAAAGCTCCCCTGTCATGGCGCTTATCCTGTCAGTTTCCTTTACGCGCAGATCCCCTGCTCCACTTATAACTGTTTCTCCATCGGCAAAACACTCCGCCACGGAAAAAACAGGAAGTTCGTCTATGGCCCGGGAGACTGAGTCCCCCTCTATCCGCACGGCCCGAAGCGCCCTGTGGCGGGCTATCACGTCTCCGACCGGCTCCCCGCAGCACTCCCGGCGGTTCTCAATCGATATGTCAGCTCCCATCTCCCCCAGTATATCAAGCGCTCCCGTTCTGAGGACATTAAGCCCCACGCTTCTCACCATTATTTCGGATCCCGGATTTATAAGAGCAGCAACGATGAAAAAAACTGCAGAAGAGATATCTGAAGGGATTTCAAGCTCGGTTGCGGCAAAAGAGTCACCCGGGCTGACTGAGACGCGGGTTCCGCTCGTCTCTACAGGAACCCCGAAGTAGCGTAGCATTCTTTCGGTATGATCACGGGTTCTCTCAGGCTCCGTTACGCTTGTCCGCCCCGAGGCGTAGAGGCCCGCAAGCAGAAGAGCCGATTTTACCTGCGCGCTCGCCACGGGAGTCCGGTAATCGATTCCCTGAAGTGGGGAGCCCTTTATGCGCAGAGGAAGTTTTTCTTCTTGCGCGGAAATCAAAGCCCCCATCATACGGAGCGGAACAGTCACCCTTGACATGGGACGGCTTTGAAGGGATGAGTCCCCGGTAATTTCGCAGGAAAACTTCTGGGCGCTCAGAAGACCTGAAAGCAGCCTCGCAGTGGTTCCTGAGTTCTCAGCGTCTATCGTCCCCCGGGGAGGTTTGAGACCGAAAAGTCCTTTTCCTGAAATCTCAAGTGCCCCAGCGCGCGCCTGCACCGAAACTCCCATGTTTTGAAAGGCGTTTACAGTGGCTAATGTGTCCCGGGAAGCCAGAAACCCACCCGCCCTTGTCTTTCCCCGCGCGAGCGAACCGAGTATAACGGCCCTGTGGGAAACGGATTTGTCTCCTGGAGGTGTTATCTCTCCGCTGAATGCCCGGTTTTTTCCCTTCACTATGAAATCGGCCATTTCTCAAGAGAGAATTATATACTTATACTCGCCAAAACAATATATAATACTAATATATAATACTAATGGTGCAGTGGTCGAGAAGGAGGAATTCACCGGGACAATGAAGACTGAACAGAAAAACATTTTCGGCGAAGAGCTCAAGGAGTGCAGTACGGATCCGATGACCGGATTTATGAGGGACGGATGCTGCGGGGCGGCGGTTGAGGACGTAGGGCTTCACCTGGTCTGTGCGGAGATGACCGAGGAGTTCCTTGAATTTTCAAAATCCAGGGGAAACGACCTCGTGACACCGCACCCGGAGTTCGGCTTCCCGGGGCTTCGGCCCGGAGACAGGTGGTGTCTCTGCGCGCTTCGCTGGAAAGAGGCACTTGACGGCGGTGTGGCTCCCCCGGTTTTTCTGCAGTCGACCCATGAATCGGTACTCGGAATAATAGACCTATCGGACCTTAAAAAACACGCCGCAGACATATCGTGACTCTTGATTCCCCCGGATTTGTATATACCCTCTTGTTCCCGTGAAATACCTTGTCCTCCAAGGCGACGGCATGCCGGATCACAAGCTTCCCGAGCTTGGAGGCAGGACTCCGCTTGAGGCAGCAAACACTCCCAACCTTGACGATATAGCCAAGCGGGCCGAGATTTTCGGAGCAGCGAAGACCATTCCCGACCCTCTCCCCCCGGGAAGTGACGTCGGAAACCTCGCGGTGCTGGGATACGACCCGACAAAATACTACACGGGAAGATCCCCTCTTGAAGCCGCGAGCATAGGAATCACTCTCGGAGAAACGGACGTCGCGGTCAGATGCAACCTGGTAACCCTGGCAGAGAAAAACGGCCGTACGATAATGGAAGACTACAGCGCCGGACACATAACGGACGACGATGCAGCCGGTATCGTTGCAGATCTGAAAAAAGAGTTTGACGGAGAGGAATTTTCGCTGAGCCAAGGAGTAAGCTACAGACATCTTCTGCTCTGGCGCGCGGGAAACAGCAGTATCCGGACAACCCCGCCGCATGACATTTCAGGAAAGGAGATCACCCCCTGGCTACCCTCGGGAGCGGGAGAGGAAAAACTTCTAAGCCTGATGGAAAAATCCCGCAGAATACTGAAAGATCACCCCGTGAATGCAAAGAGGAGGGCAGAGGGTAAAAATACCGCTGACTCCATATGGCTCTGGGGTGAAGGGACAAGACCCGACATGCCATCTCTTTTCAAGCTTTACGGAATCACCGGATCCGTCGTATCGGCAGTTGATCTGGTAAAGGGAATAGGCATATTCGCCGAGATGGAAGTAATAGAGGTCCCGGGAGCGACCGGCTACCTCGACACTAATTACGCGGGAAAGGTAAGCGGGGCTATTGACTCGCTTCAAAGAGTTGATCTTGCGATGATCCACATAGAAGCGACTGATGAAACAGGCCATGTGGGAGACGCACATCTTAAGATACAGGCGATTGAGGATTTCGATCAGAAGGTGGTGGGTCCTGCCCTCGCCGGGATGGAACAGTTCAGCGAATACAGAGTGCTTGTGCTCTCGGACCATCCAACCCCGATAGACCTTCGAACCCACACAAACGAACCCGTTCCCTTTGCTATACTCAGTTCCTCAAACCGCGAGGCAAGGAGGGATGAATCGCTTGTCTACACAGAGGATTGCGCCGCCGCAAGCGGAGTCTTCGTTGAAGAAGGCTGGAAGCTGATGGGGAGTCTTATCGGCAAATAGTGCCCGTCAGACCTGCGGGTAGTACTTAAAGCGACACGAAAAAACTACGGCCCCTTTATCTCTTCCCATATCTCTTCCATCTGCTCTATGGAAAGGGCGCTTATCTCTTTTCCCCCGGCCCGCACCCTGTCCTCAAGGCTCGAGAATCTCTCTATGAATTTCTCTATAGCCCCATGAGAAGAGGTCTCGGCATCAATACCAAGATGCCTCGCGAGCGAAACTATGGAGAAAGCCAGATCCCCCCATTCCTCCTGGGACCTGTCTTTACTGCCAGCTTCAATCTCCCGTTCAAGTTCAAGCAGCTCCTCTTTTACCTTCGCAAGGACCGAAGAAGTTCCGCTCCAGTCAAAACCGGCGCGGGCGGCCTTCTCCCCGACCCTCTGTGCTCTCATCAGGGAAGGCATGGCCCTGGGTATCTCACCAAGTGATACATTCTTCCCATTTTTTTCCTTTAGCTTCTCGGCATTCCAGCTCTTAAGGGCCTCAGCGGCGTCTTTGGCCTTTTTCTCTCCGAACACATGAGGATGTCTTCTCACAAGCTTGTCGTGGAGTCTCGCCGTAACATCGTCTATGTTGAACTTTCCTTCTTCACTCGCTATCTGAGAGATGAAAACGACCTGAAAGAGAAAATCCCCGAGTTCCTCGACAAGTTCGTCCGTATCTCCAAGCTCTAGTGCCTGTATTACCTCGTACGCCTCTTCAAGAACATATGCACGAAGCGACTCAAGGGTCTGCTCCCTGTCCCACGGACAGCCCCCTGGAGCACGAAGATGCCTTGCAAGTGAAACCACATCCTCAAAAGTTTTTTTCTCTTCCATTGTTCCTCCGAAAACCTCAGACTCGAAACTTTTTGGAACACCTGGTCAGGTTCTCGTTTCCATCCCGTGTGACCAGGACCACGTCCTCTATCCTGATCCCGCCGAGATGGCCGTAGTAAAGACCGGGCTCAACAGTAACCACGTTACCTTCTCTCAGAACCTCATCTCCGGGACCGATTCGCGGCGGCTCATGGATATCAAGCCCCAGTCCGTGCCCTGTTGAATGAATAAAGCCTTCAGGCTCCGTGGCGCCTGAAGACGACGTGGTGGAAAATCCGTGCTCCGTGAAAAAATCCATTACTGCGCCGTGCACGTCTTTTCCTCTCACGCCGTCTTTTATCATGGAAAGAGCGATTTTCTGACCGCTTAGCACAGTATTGTACATCCTTAAAAGCTCAGAAGACGGCTCTCCACGCACAACCGTTCTCGTCATATCACCAAAATACCCGTTGCTCTGAGATCTCGGGAAAATGTCGATCACCACGGGCCACCCAGCGGCTAGAGGACCAGAGCCCCCCTCGTGCGGCATAGAGCCCTGCTTACCTCCTGCAACTATCGTGTTGGAAGCCAGATACCCGCGTGAGGCAAGTAGGGAATTTACGGCTGAACGCACGATCTCGGACGTAAGAGGCTTTCCGTCACGGTAAAGAAAGGAGCCCTTTACGTCGGAGTCAGAAATAATGGAGATCGCAAGCCTCATGGCCTCGGCTGTGGCGAAAAGAGCTTTTTTTATAAGTGAAACTTCGGCGGATGATTTCCTCAGCCGCCCTGGGAAAAGAAAATCGGTTTTGGCGGTTTTTACAGAAAACCCCGCCTCGCGAAGCTCATCCGCGTAGAAAAGAGGGAACTGCCGCTGAACAATCAGGCTCCTTACTTTCCTCTGCGCAAGAAGGTCTGCGGCGACCTCCGCCATGGCAGGCCTTTTTCTTCTGCCACGGCTTAGCCTAGCAACGCACTGTCCGAGAGAGATTACCCTCTCCACTCTTGCTTCTTTTTTTCCCCTCTCAAGCTCAAGATCGCTCAGGACCAAGGTTCCCTCCCCATCATGCTCAAAAAAAATAACGGGATCCGGAACGAAAAAACCGGTTCTGTGGTAAAGGTCAGAGTTGCGCTCGCTTGAATCGATTATAAGGAATGCCGTTTTGCTCACGGCAAAAACTATACAGCAAACCGCGGCGGCGGGGCAAACTGCTGGTTCACTTTGTCCCCGCACCCTTTGACAACCTCACCCGGCAGATGTATTTTGTTGGTTTGATCGGTAGAAATATTTATACCGCGAGGAGGAAAAGAAATATGTTTTCCGTAACCCCCAAAGCCGTAGATGAAATAAAGAGGCTGCTTGCCGAAGATGACATTGAGAATGCGTTTCTCAGGGTAAGGATAGTACCCGGGGGCTGCTCCGGTTTTTCCTACGAGATGGGATTTGATGATCAGACTGATGAAGGAGACAACTTCATAGAGTCTGACGGCGTAAAAGTAGCCATTGATGAAATCAGCTATACCTATCTTGACGGGGCTATTCTCGATTTCAAAGACGGTCTTAACGGAAAGGGTTTTGCGATTGAAAACCCAAACGCGACCGGCTCCTGCGGTTGCGGACAGTCTTTTAACGCGTAAAAATCCTCGGGCACCGAGCCGGATTTTTCCCAAAAAACCCGCCACCTACGGCAGGGAACCTTTGTGCCGAGGATTTACGGAGAATCTCATCTGAGGAATACGGAAATCCATATTCCGTGAGAGCAAATTTCTTTTCGCGTGATAATTTATATAATTATAATGCAGCGGCCCCCGAAGCGGGTGCCGAAGAGTACATTATGTCATCAACGTCAAAAATACTTGAGGCCCATCAGGAGGCTAAAAGCTACGACAGAATCAAGTCAAAGCACCTGATCGGAACCCTCTTCACCAACTTTACCCCCTGGGACAAGCTCCACGGATTCAGAAACTTCATACATGCCCCTTCGGGCAAGAAGATCGAATTTGCAAACGACCCGGCGCTCATAGCAGGCACCGCCGTTTTCAAAGGCACGGGAGAACAAGTTGCTCTTATAGCTCAGCAGACACCCTCAAACGAGCAGGAGAGGACTAAACTTAATTACGGAATGATAAAAGCCGACGGTTACGGACTCTCCCTCTGCATGATGGAATACGCAGAACAGAACCATCTGAAGCTCTACACCTTCGTAGACACCGTGGGTGGAGACCCCTACGAGTACTCGGCGGAAAAATTACAGTCCTGGCTGATTTCCTACTGCCAGTCGAAAATGATTTCGATAAAAACGAAAACAATAAGCACGGTGCTCGGGCTCGGGGGAAGCGGGGGTGCGATAGCGATACAGCTCGGACACAGAAGGCTTATGCTCTCGCGGGCAGAATATTCTGTAATAACGGCGGAGGGGTGCTCCGCCATTCTTTTCAGAAGCGCCGATAAGGTAGTCGAAGCGCTTGAGGTGCTGCAGCCCACCGCAGCTCACATGAAAAGATATGGAATAATAGACGAAATAGTAAAAGAACCATCCATCGGAAAAGACGGCTACATCGACTCAACCCTAAAGAGCCTGCAAGCCTCTCTTGTCGCCGCGTCGAAGGAAGTGGACCGTTATGATGTGAGAAGTCTACGCGGGGAACTGCGGAAGAAAATCGAGAGATGCGGTCGGACAAAAAAACAACACCCGATCTACGAGGGAATATCAAAGAAGATAAAGGCTTGGCTCCCTTACTACTTCAGCGGAAAAAAGGAAAATCCCGACATCTCCGAAATGCAGATAGCCATCTACGGAGCGGAACCGCATTTTTGCAACGATGAAAAAGACGGCCAGGGGAAAATTATACGTCCCGGATGCAAAAAACAGATGACAAAGGAAGATCTTCACTCAAACAATTCATCCTGCCCGTACTGCGGCCGCCCCGAGGCACTGAGTTCCGATGATTATCTCGACTTTCTCCTCGACGACGGCTCTTTCCATGAAATAGAACCCACGCTCTCGATTGAGGATATCGACCCCGTTTACAAGTTTTTTAACTATTCATCCTCTATAAAGAAACTGGCGGGAAAGACCGACTCCAGGGATTCCCTCGTAACGGGCTACGGAACGATGTTCGGAATACCGTTAGCGGTAGCAGTGTGCGATTTCAGGTTTATGGGAGGATCAATGAGTTCGGTTTTCGGCGAAAAAATGAACATAGTGGTCGATTACGCCATAAAGCGCAGACTTCCTCTTCTAACCATAACAGTAAGCGGAGGAGCACGAATGCAGGAAGGAACAGTCGCCCTTTACCAGATGGCCAAAACCATATCTGCAATCATGAGTCTCAGGGAAAGCGGACTTCCAAACATATCAATACTTGGCCACCCGACCACCGGAGGGGCTCTCGCAAGCTACTCCGTGCAGGGAGAATTCATAATAGCAGAGAAAAAAGCGACTATCGCCTTTGCCGGAGACCGGGTCGTTAAGCTCACAAGCGGCGGAAGAGGGGTCGACCCCAAGATAATGTCTTCTGAGTTTTACGAGAAAAACGGAGGGGTGCATCTGGTGCTTGAAAGAAGCCAGATAAAACCAGCTATCTCAGGACTTCTCAAGTTCAGGGGCTTTAGAAACAGACTTGATACCGGATATTTTCACCAGCACTCCAAAGGTAATCA
>JAPOSJ010000205.1 GCA_026709745.1 Candidatus Dadabacteria bacterium
GGGAATTGGCAAGGGTGTTCCGTTTTTTCCGGATGATTGCTTTTGACGTTAGGAAATGCCCAAACATCAGATGGATTTTTACCCAGAGGATTGCCTGACAACTTTCCTTTATTTGGTCCTTTAAAATGCCTTTTGCTTGGATATTTAGCTGGGACTCGGATGGGGTCGAGATGCCACGTGTAATTCTCAGAAAGTGTCCACCAGTTAATTGTTTCGTATCGTCCGGATAATCTATGTGTACAGTGTAGTCCGTGACCAAAGTGCCAGATGATACGATTACGGAGTTTCAATCCGTGTTCTTTAAAAACAGGATAGAGCAATGCATCTAATGGTATTATCTCTCCGTTTTCTACATAGTTACCCACTTGCCAGCACATTGAACCTTTATCATTTAGGGTTCGAACACATTCTTTGATTATTGTACTTTGCTGAAATAAGTAATCATTTATCGACTTCCTGGTTTCGTATTCTTTGCCAAGATTGTACGGAGGGGATGTTACAATCAGTTTAAAAGTATTATCAGGAATATTACGCAAAAATTCTATATTATCAGAACAGGCTATTACAGGATTCATGCTATCAACTCCTTGTACTTCAGCCTTTTCCCAACTAGACCGTTTATAGTTGCGTTTATCTGATCCATAGTATCCATAGGACGGACATTGTTACGGTTAGAGAATTCATCTATGTACTTTTGAAGATGCTTAACAGACATTCTGTGATAAACACCATAATAACCACGCTTTAGTAATGCCCAGAAGCTCTCTACTCCGTTCACGTGTGCTTCCCCTTTTACGTACTCACCCAAGCTATGGTGTACGCTCTCATGCTTAAATCCGTGCTTTTCTATTCCTGTATATCCTTTGTGATCGTCAGTGTAAATTGTAGAACCTTCAACCGCGTGTTTCAGAATAATCCAATGTAGGGTTTGAGCGTCTGTACTTTCTACTCGGAGAGCTCTTACTTTCTTCCCCTCCCTTTCTTTGATAGCAACAACAGCATCCTTGCCAACTGTTCCTCTGCCCGCGTTAAGTTTTTTACTTTTATGCTTATTCTTTTCAAGCCCTCCAAAGTAAGCTTCGTCAATTTCAAAGACTTTCCCAAAGAGCTGAGAAGCGTTGTTTGCCCATCCCTGGCGGATACGATGGCCAAGAAACCATGCTGACTTCTGCTGTATGCCTAAATCGTTTCCTAGTTTAGTGCTAGATACTCCCTTTAAGGAAGTGGCCATAAGGTAAATAGCCATTAACCATTTGCGATAAGAAAGCTTGCTTTCTTCCATGAGTGTTCCGGTCTTTACGCTGAAATACTTACGGCAAGCGGAACACCAGTAAGGCATCTTTTTATGACTCGCTTCTTTGGTGTTAGTGGAACCACAGCGGGGACAACATCTCCCGCCTTCCCATCTCATTTTTTCAAAATGTTCTCTGGCTTTTTCTTCGGTATCAAAATGATCCATGAGCTCCAGCAAGCTCATTCTCCGTCGTTTTGATTTAGGTAACTGACCCATTGTTTTGCCTCCTTATCTGTTTATAATTCTAACAAATTAAAAAGGCTCTGTCAACCTAAATACATAATTCCCTAATTTAAAGAGTAGGAATCAATTCTTGCCACCATTGAGTGACGCAGTATAATCAACCTGTAACCCAGTTGTCTTGTAAAATATACTCTATAAAAATGCGGTGAATAGTTTCGATATGAATATCCCCGACCTGCTTACCCACCTCGGCGCGATCGCCATTGTCGCTATTCCGTTGTTCT
Source organism: Candidatus Dadabacteria bacterium (assembly GCA_026709745.1). Taxonomy (GTDB): domain Bacteria; phylum Desulfobacterota_D; class UBA1144; order Nemesobacterales; family Nemesobacteraceae; genus Nemesobacter. The sequence continues at coordinate 1,762 of JAPOSJ010000205.1, forward strand.
ACTATCTGACCAGAGAAAAAGGCAGAAGGCAGTCTGCCGAAACCGAACTTTCCATTATCAGGACCGAACTGCAGGACTCAAAGAGCAGAAACACCTTGCTGGAGGGAGAGTCTAGAAACCTGACAGCGCTTGTAAACACTCTTAGTGTCGAGAAGGCATCACTTGACTCAGGCATTAAGGAAAAGACAGCGGCTCTCGCCGAACGCGATTCAAGGATTTCCAGTCTGGAAGGACAGGTAAAGGAACTTAACTCCGAGATTGTCAGAAAAAAAAGCCTTATATCCAGTCTGAATACCGGCATAGAACAGGAGAGAAAAGGTTTTGAAGAGAAACTTTCTATCCTCAGTGAAGCAAAAAAAAGGCTCGGAGACGAATTTGAGAACCTCGGAAACAGGATTTTCGAGGACACGACCAGAAAATTCACCGATAAGAATAAATCGGAGATGGAAAACCTGCTCACCCCACTGCGTGAGCAGATAAAGGATTTTGAGAAGAAAGTCACTGATACTCACGAAAAGGCGAGCACTGACAGGGCATCTCTCAAAGTCCACATAGAGAATCTCAAGAACCTGGGCGAGCAGATGAGCCGCGAAGCCATTAATCTCACCACTGCTCTCAAGGGAGAATCGCAGACCCAAGGAGCATGGGGAGAGGTAGTGCTCGAGAGAGCGCTTGAGATGTCGGGACTCTCAGAGGGAAAAGAATATCGCTCACAGCCAAGCTACAAAGGACGTGAAGGAAATACTTTGCGCCCAGATGTTATAGTTCACCTTCCCGAAGGCAAAGACATTATAATTGACTCCAAGGTTTCCCTTACCGCTTACGAGAGATATGTTTCCTGCGATGAGGAAGAAGAGAAAAAGGATTTTATCCGCCAGCATGTTCTTTCGTTTCGAAACCATATAAAGGAACTCAGCTCCAAGGGATACGAGAACATCCCGGAGGTCAGAAGCCTTAACTACGTTTTGATGTTCGTTCCACTTGAGTCGGCTTTCATGGTCGCCATAGAGACTGAACAGAACCTTTACGCCGAGGCTTTTGAGAAAAACGTGATAATTGTCTGTCCCTCAACTCTTCTCGCTACTCTTAAGACCATACACAGCATCTGGCAGTTTGAGTACCAGAATGCAAACGCCAGACAGATAGCCAGAAGTGCCGGAAGGATGTATGATAAGTTCGTAACTTTTGTTGAGCACCTCGAAAAAGTCGGAAAGCTGATAGAACAGTCTGATCAGGCTTATCGCAAAGCAATGAATAGTCTTCGTGACGGGAAAGGTAATCTGGTAAAAAAAGCTTTGGAGCTTAAAAATTTAGGAGTAAAAACCTCAAAAGAACTTCCATCAGATCTTTCCGACAAGTCAGCATTCTCGCCATATGTGGTTTCCTCAGTCAGCGATACTGATGAGGATTTACAGTGATTCGTTATGTTTAGGAAAAGGAGCGGAAATCGTGTACGCTTTTAGTTCCTAAATCCGATATTCAGGGAGGTGCACACATTGTTTGAGAATTCTCTTAAGGGCAAATGGGCGCTTGTGCTCGGTTCTTCAAGTGGCTTCGGAGAAGCCTGTAGCCTTGAGCTTGCACACCGGGGAATGAATATTTTCGGGGTGCACCTTGACCGCAGGGGTACCATGGCGAAGGTGGAGAGCATAATTGAGGAAATAAAAAGTACTGGAAGCGAGGTCAGCTTCTACAATGTGAACGTTGCCGACCCGGAGAAAAGGCAGGAAGTCATTTCGGACATAAAAAAGACGCTGGGGGAAAACGGTTCCAGTTTAAAGGTGATGATACATTCGGTTGCCTTCGGGACCCTTAAGCGCTATGTATCGGATGAACGTAGAGATGTTCTTAACAGCAGGAACATTGACATGACACTGGATGTAATGGCTCACAGCATTGTTTATTGGGCACAGGATCTTGTCATGGAAGATATAATGGGAAGGGGCGGTAGAATATTCGCCATGACAAGTTCTGGAAGCCACAGGGTATGGCCTACATACGGAGCCGTATCGGCTGCTAAGGCGTCCATAGAGGCCCACATACGGCAGCTTGCCGTCGAACTTGCCCCAAGCGGAATTACGGCGAACTCAATAATGGCCGGGGTAACCGATACTCCTGCACTGAGAAAGATTCCGGGGAATGAGAAGCTAATTGACCACGCTCTCGGGGCAAACCCTTCGGGAAGACTAACGACCCCGGAGGATGTGGCCAAAGCCGTCGCGCTTCTCTCTCTTGATGAGGCCTCGTGGATTACGGGTAATGTAATAGGCGTTGACGGAGGAGAAGATCTTGTCTAGAAACTCTTCATTAGTATATAATAAGGATATGTTAAAATACGGTGTAGGAAGGGATATTGACTTAGGGATCTTTCTCCTGAGAGTGGGTTTTGGTTTCTCGATGCTGATTTTCCATGGTTATGGGAAACTGATCGGGGGACCTGATAAATGGGCTAAGCTTGGGAATTCAATGCAGACTTTCGGAATTGAGTTCTATCCGGTTTTCTGGGGTTTTATGGCGGCTTTTGCAGAGTTTTTTTGCTCGGCTTTCATAATTGCGGGCATTTTCTTTTTGCCAGCGACCTTTTTTCTGTCCATAAACATGATCGTAGCTGTTCTGTTCCACCTGTATCTTCCGGAGGACTCTCCAGGTGCCGGATGGCAAGGTGCGTCAAATGCGATTGAATACCTTTTTGCCTACGTAGCATTAATGATTTCCGGCCCCGGAAAATACAAGATAAATCTTGGCTAACGGTTCTCGCCATAGGCTTTTAACCATTTCTCCGCCAGTAAAATTGTCAGTGATGTGTTACCCTGTGTCGCCGTGGGCTTTTTCGAGGTTTGTCTTTATTACACGAAGAAAGTTCTTTCCCATTATTTTTTCCACAACACCTGATTTATAACCCTTGCCGAGAAGGTACTCGGGTAGGGCGGGAAGATCAGATATCTCTCTCATCTCCTTGGGAAAATCCTTAACGGGCGCTCCGTCCATGTCGGTTCCCAATCCCACATGGTCCTCCCCGCAGACGCTTATAATGTGATCTATGTGAGCATATATGTCTTCAAGGGTGGCAAGACCTTCTCTCTGCCTTAGAAATTTTCCGTAAAAAACAACCCCTATCACTCCGTCCCTTTCGGAAATGGCGCGAAGTTGCCTGTCGTACAGGTTCCGGGGGTGTTCCACAAGCGCCCTTGAATTGGAGTGTGTAGCTACCGGTATGAGTTCAGTTAGTTCCACGCTTTCCCAGAAGCATCGTTCATTAAGGTGGGAGAGATCAAGCGTGATGCCAAGAGTGTTCATCTCCCGAAGAAGGTCCTTTCCCTGCCCGGAGAGTCCCTCATTGCTTTCCGGCCCGGATGCATAGATGTTCCTGTTGTTCCAGGATAGTCCGATAGCCCTTACGCCCCTTTTCTGGTATTCGAGAAGATGTTGCGGACTCATGACCGGATCCGCTCCTTCCATCAGGGTGAAGAATCCGATCTTTTTTTCTTTGCCCAGTCGGTCTATGTCCTGTCTGCTTTTTATCTGAAAGACGTTTTCTGAATGTTCCCTGTATATCTTGTCGTATAGATCGAGCTGGGCCACAGCTTCTGTGACGGAGCGTTCGGGTTTGTGCTTTGGATGGATGAAGACCGTGTTGAAGACCACTCTGATTCCGCTCTGTATGAGTCCGTGCAGTGTTATCATGCAGGGTACTCTGGGCTTTTCAAAATCCCTTTTATAGTGACGCATGTGAAAGGCTATGTCCTGGTGAGCGTCTACGGAAAAAAAAGAAGTGGGGGAGAGCTTTCCCCATCCTCCTCCTCCCGGAGTTTCAATTCTTACCACTTCTCCGGTTTTTACCTCAATGGAACACTTAGAGGGAAGCCTCTTTCCCTCATTACCCGACACAATTGTGTTCACACCGCTTTTTCCATCTTCTCCTCCCTGGGTTCCCCAGGGACTCCTTTTCCTTCTCTCAGTTATAAGCGAGACATGGGAGTCTTGAAGAAATCTGTACTGTCTTATTATCCCGTCTCCGCCCCGAAACCTGCCAGCCCCCCCGGACCCCTTTCTAATGGAGTATGATTCCACCATTACAGGAAGTTCCCTCTCAATTGCCTCAACGGGAGTGTTTAGCGTGTTTGTCATGTGCGTGTGCACGGCGTTTGCTCCGTCCCCGCCCGCCCGTGCTCCCATTCCGCCGGCAATGGTTTCGTAGTAGGCGTAGGAATTCTCAGAAGGTATGTTTCGCGGCGACCCAAACGCGAGATTGTTCATTGTTCCCGCACTTGCCGCCTGTATTATTTCGGGGATTGCGAGTGCTAGAGCTCCGAACACCACGTCCACTATTCTTTGCGATGTCTCGACATTTCCTCCGACAACCGCGCTTGGGTATCGGGCATTTAGAATCGAGTCTTGGTCAACTCTGATTTCAATCGGTCTCAGGGTTCCAGAGTTAAGAGGTGTGTCTTCACCGCACAGACACTGAAAACAGTACAGAACTGCCGAGGTCGTTACGCTTAGAGGCGCATTGAGACATCCTCTGACTTTTTTTGAGCTTCCCCTGAAGTCTACCACTGCCTGAGATCCTTTTATTCCTATTTTTACCTTTATGGGTATGTCTCTGGTCCCCGCTCCGTCATCTTCCAGGTGATCTGTGAACAGATAATCGCCGTCCGGTATTTTTTCTATGGCACTTCTCATCAGATTTTCCCCGTAGTCAAGAAGTCCGGCGGCAGCCTGGCTTACTTTCAAAAGAGAATACTTCCCGAGAAGCTCTTGGATCCTTTTCTCTCCCGAATCAAGCGAGGCTATCTGAGCCCGGAAATCTCCCTCTCTTTCTTCGTGATCTCTTGTCGAGAGGATTATTTCCCGCAGCAGGGTTTCCATTAGAATGCCGCCTTCCCGTATTTTTGTCGGAGGTATTATTATTCCCTCTTCGTGTATTGTAGTTGAAAGAGGCATGGATCCCGGAGTGTCGCCGCCTATGTCTGCGTGGTGAGCACGCGAGGCGAGCAGAAACTCAGGTTTTTCGTTAACGAACACGGGTGCGATGCAGGTTACGTCGGGAAGATGCGTTCCACCCTGGAAAGGGTCATTCAGGATAAAAACATCTCCCGGGCAGATCCTTTTCCCCACCACGGATCTTGCAGCAAAAGACATCGACCCTAGGTGTATGGGGATATGTGCCGCCTGGGCGATCATCTCTGCGGTCGAGTTGAATATGGCACAGGAAAGATCTCTTCTCTCTTTTATGTTTGGAGAGAATCCGGCTCTTACGAGAACTGAACCCATCTCTTCTGCTACTGTCCCGAGAAGGTTGTTGAATATCTCAAGCTCGAAAAGTTTGACTTCCATGCTGCCCAATCATAACTAATTCAAGAACTGCTTGTGGGAGAAGCGCAGGACGGGAAGCGGCAGGTCTTCTTCTAAGCCCTAGAGCTTTGCGAGACTGCGTCGCGAAGGGCCTCACCCATCTCTGCAGGACTTTTGCAGGTGATCACTCCGGCGCGCTCCAGAGCACTGAACTTGTCTTCGGCGCTTCCTGAGCTTCCTGAGATTATGGCTCCGGCGTGGCCCATCCTCTTCCCCTTGGGTGCTGTGGCTCCCGCAATAAAGGCGGCTATGGGTTTTGTGAAGCTTCGGCTTATGTACTCGGCGGCCTCTTATTCATCAGATCCCCCTATCTCCCCTATCATTATAACAGCATCTGTGTCCGGGTCGTTCTCAAAGAGGGAGAGTGCGTCGATAAAAGTG
>JAPOSJ010000104.1 GCA_026709745.1 Candidatus Dadabacteria bacterium
GAAATCCTTGATGCCTGGTTCAGCAGCAAACCCGATCCTTCGGAGAAGAAAAACATAGAAAAAGTGGCCGGAATCGAATCGAAGTATTGCAACCGGACTAACTGACGCAAAGATGGAAAGAAAAGAAAAATACAATGTGGCAATAGCCGGAGCCACGGGCGCCGTGGGACAGGAGATGATGCAGATACTTGAGGAAAGAAAATTTCCCGTGGGAAAGCTGATCCTTCTGGCTTCTGAGCGCTCTCAAGGGAAAAAATACAGTTTCTGCGGAAGGGAGTTAAGCGTTTCTGTACTAGGCGAGAACTCCTTTCGTGGCATAGACATAGCCCTTTTTTCCGCGGGCTCAGAAAGAAGCAGAAAATACGCAGTCTGCGCCGTAGCAAGTGGAGCGGTAGTTGTGGACAATAGTTCGGCATTTCGGATGGATCCCGAGATTCCACTGGTGGTTCCCGAGATAAATCCTTCGGCGGCTACCCTTCACACGAAAAAAGGAATAGTGGCGAACCCCAACTGTACAACCGCGGTAGCCCTTATGGCGCTTAAACCCATTTATGACATATCAAGAATAAAAAGAGTGGTCGCGACCAGTTTTCAGGCAGTCTCCGGAGCGGGAGCCGGAGGAATAGCGGAGCTTGAAAGGCAGGTGCGAAGCTGGTCTGAGAGCCGAGAACTCCCAAGGGAGACAAACACGTTCCCCCACCAGATAGCCTTTAACGTGATCCCCCACATAGACTCTTTTACACAAAATGGCTACACAAAAGAAGAAATGAAGCTTCACAACGAAACGCGTAAAATACTGGGAGATGATTCCATACTGCTCACGGCAACAACTGTGAGGGTCCCTGTTTTCCGCTCCCACTGCATTTCACTTAACCTTGAGACTGAAAGAAAAGTGACAGTGGAGGAAGCAAGGGACGCCATCAGGGATTTCCCCGGAGTGTCGCTTGTCGATGACCCTGAGAATTCTGACTACCCAATGCCGGTTGAAAGTTCTGGGAAAAACAACTGCTTTGTCGGAAGAATCAGAGAAGACTACACGGTTAAAAAGGGTCTTTCCCTCTGGGTAAGCGGGGATCAGTTAAAAAAGGGGGCAGCTCTTAACACGGTGCAGATAGCAGAGCTTCTGGTTCGAAAAAATGTCTGATAGTAGTATTCTGAAAAAACTCTCTGGTCTTTTCCTAGGATCGCCGAAAATAGACTCCGGTGAACTGAAGGAGCTGATCGGAGAGAATGATTCGGTAGTGTTCAAGATTCAGACCCTCAGCTCCACCTACAAGCCTAGGGCGTGGATAGACAGAAACGCTTTTTTCAGAAGCATGCTGATACTTACCAATAAAAGGGTACTGATACTCAAAAACAGCTCCGCAGTGAATGTTCTTCGAGATATAGAGCTTAACACCATAACACACCACAAGCTCAGCTCAACAAGAAGCAAGGGGCTCAAGCTTGAAATAAAAACGTTTGACGCAGAAGACTTGATAACATTTCACCAGCAGTACAGAAAAGAATTTGAGGAATTCTCGGAAAAATTCAAAGAGGCAATGGAGCAATCCATTGAACTTTCCTCAGAGAGCAGAGAGACTTTTTTCTGCATGCACTGCGGAATAAGAATTCCTGCGGCAAGCGTCTTCTGTTCTTCCTGCGGGAAGAAAGTTAAGGTATAAGCAGAGACGGAGAAGAAATTGATACACGGTTCGATAGTGGCAATAGTAACGCCGTTTAAAAATGGCGCCGTTGACTACGCAAAACTTGGAGAGCTGATAGAGTTCCATATAGAGAGTGGAACACATGGCATAGTTCCGGTCGGAACCACTGGAGAGTCCCCCACCCTTTCTCACTCTGAGCACGAAGAAGTAATAAAATTCACAGTGCAAACTGTAAGAGGAAGAATTTCAGTGGTGGCGGGCACTGGGTCAAACAGCACCGAAGAAGCCCTTCGCCTCACTGAATTCGCAGAGCGGGTCGGAACAGACGCTGCCCTAGTAGTAACCCCTTACTACAACAAACCTACCCAAGAGGGCATCTACCGGCATTTCCGCACTGTCGCGGACAAAACATCTGTCCCTCTTATACTGTATAACGTTCCCGGGCGCACTGTCGTAAACATAGAGCCGGAGACCGTGGAAAGACTTTTCTGTGACTGCGAGAATATAATCGGCATCAAGGAAGCCTCGGGTTCTCTTGAGCAGGCAAGCAGAATTATCTTTCTCTGCGGCGAGGACCTGATCCTTCTCTCAGGAGATGACGCGGTTAACTACCCACTTTTAACGGTCGGAGGAAGAGGGTTTATAAGCGTAACGGCAAACATAGCTCCCACTGAAGTATCGGAGATGTACAACTGCTTTTCCAAGGGGGAAATCGAGAGCGCCAAGGAGCTTCACTACCGCCTTTTGCCCCTCAACAGATCTCTGTTCGTGGAATCAAACCCGATACCTGTAAAGGCAGCCTTGGCACTGATGGGGAAGATAAGCCCAGAGATAAGAGCCCCGCTTTATGAACTTTCAGGAGAAAACCTTGAGAGTCTCAGAAAAGAACTGAAAAAGTGCGGGCTTGCGTAAGACTGAATTGCCTGAATCAGACTGTCTTTTACATATAGAGAAAATTCCCAGATCCGGTAGGGTCGTGGCCGGCGTCGACGAAGCCGGAAGAGGATGTCTTGCAGGGCCGGTTGTGGCGGGAGCCGTCATACTTGATCCTTACCACCCGATTCAAGGGCTCAGGGATTCGAAAACGCTCTCAGAGAAAAAACGCAATGAGCTTTTCGAACAAATAAGAGAAAACTCCCTTGCATACTCCATCGGTATAATCGGGGCGGAGGAAATTGACCGCATAAACATTCTGCAGGCAGCCCTCGCCGCGATGGAAAAAGCCGTCCTTGCACTGCGCAGAAAGCCCGACTGCGTCCTCATAGACGGCATCTCGAAAACCTCTTTGCCGATTTACCAGAAGACAATAATAAAAGGTGACTCAAAGTGTGCGTCAATAGCGGCAGCCTCAATTGTCGCGAAAGTCACAAGAGACCGCATTATGAGCGAGATCGAAAAGGAATATCCAGGGTACGGTTTTTCCCGTCATAAGGGATACCCAACAAAAAAGCACCTCGAAGCACTGCGAACCTTTGGGCCCTGCTCTGTACATAGAAAATCTTTTAAAGGTGTTCTATAACTGGTTGAAATAATTACATCTTGACTTTTCCTCAGTATTAAAATGATAATATAAATATGCTTGGAAAACTCTCAGATTTATCCCTGCCAGATAAGCTTTATTTCAAAATAGGGGAGACAAGCAAGATCATAGGAGTAAAACCCTATGTTCTAAGGTACTGGGAAACCGAGTTCAAGCAGGTAAGACCTGTCAGGAGAAAGTCCCAGAGGCTTTACGACAAAGACACGATTCACCTCTTCCTCAAGATAAAACACATGCTTCATAACCAGAAGTTCACCATAGAGGGAGTCAGAAAAATACTCAATGACGAAAGAGACGGAAACGAAAACCTGCTTCCCCTCTATTCGGACAAGTCACTATTGCGTGAAATTCTAAATGAGTTAAAATCCCTGAGACAGGATTTATGATCAGATCATTCCGTGTTACGCTCTTCCCTGATTCTCTTTCTGTTCACTACGGGGTGTGGCGCAGTTGGTAGCGCACCGGTCTGGGGGACCGGGGGTCACCGGTTCAAGTCCGGTCACCCCGACCATTTCAATAAACTAATTCACTCCCGCTACAACCTTTAGGTATTAAACAACTTCTCTTGGCATTACTCAACTGGTTGCTGTTGCGTGAAATCCCTTATGGGTTAAAATCTAGCCGTGGCTTTTTATTCGGGGTGTAGCGCAGCTTGGTAGCGCACCGGCTTCGGGAGCCGGGGGTCACCGGTTCGAATCCGGTCACCCCGACCATCCCCAGACATGAATACTAAAAAGATACTTCTCTCAAACGACGATGGGGTAAACTCAGAAGGATTGAAAGCTCTTGCTGAATCCCTCGTCCACCTAGGAGATATCTATACCGTGGCCCCGGACCGAGATCAGAGTGCCTCCAGCCACTCTCTTAACCTCATGAGACCTCTTAGAATCGAGAAGATTTCAGAGAGGATATTCTCTGTCGACGGAACCCCGACTGACTGCGTGAATCTGGCTGTAAACGGCATCTTGGGAGAGCAAAAACCTGACCTCGTGGTATCTGGAATAAATATGGCCGCCAACATGGGAGACGACATAACGTATTCGGGGACCGTAAGCGCCGCCATAGAAGCAACACTTATGAAAATACCTGCCATAGCAGTATCGCTCGCAGCGAAAAAAAACTTCCTGTTTCAAACGGCTGCCCACTACTCAAGGGTGACTGCGGAATTTGTTCTTAAAACTGGTCTCCCAGAGAACACCCTGCTCAACGTGAACGTGCCTAACCTTCCCCTTGAGGAAATAAAGGGGATACGGGTTACCCGACAGGGGAAAAGGGTTTATGAATCTCCAGTAGTGGAAAACACGGATCCCCGGGGGAAAAAATATTACTGGATAGGCGGAGACGAGCTTGATTCCCTGAAAATTGAGAACTCAGACATAGTGTCTGTTCTTGAAGGCTACGTCTCCATAACGCCCATAAAACTCGACATGACTGATTATGAGTACCTAGAAGAGCTAAGAGAGAAATTGCAGAGCCATGCTTAAAGGCCTCTATGACTGGGTTCTGGGCTGGGCCGACAGAAAGCACGGTCCCTTTGCCCTTTCCATTATCTCTTTCACCGAAGCGTCTTTTTTTCCCATACCCCCGGACCCTCTTCTGATGGCGCTTTGTCTCGGAAATCCCCGGAAATCATATCGCTTCGCTTTTTACTGCTCCGTTTTCTCTATACTGGGAGCGGCAGCTGGGTATCTCGCGGGATACTGGGTGTGGGGACTTATAGACAGTTTCTTTCTCTCTCACTTAATAACCCCGCAGATTTTTGCCACGGTAAGCGACAAATATTCGCAGAGTGCTTTTGGGGCTGTTCTTGCCGGAGCATTCACCCCCATACCTTTTAAGGCTTTCACTGTAACCGCGGGTGTGTTCAAGGTTGATTTTCCGACCTTCATAGCCGCATGCTCCGTGGGAAGAACGGCCCGATTTATGATAGTCGCCTGTCTTTTGTCCTTTTTCGGAGTAAGAGTAAAATCGCTTATTGATAAGTACTTCAATATATTTACGGTTATATTTTTCATACTGCTTCTGGCTGGAGTGCTGCTTCTTAAAAAGCTGGCCTGAAATGCCCGTTATGAGTCACGGTAAACACGTGACTCATAAGTTTGAGATATATATTTGATCAGGACATTATCAACCCGTGAGTAATACCGATTATGAGTGCTAGAAAAGTTGTTTTAATTCCTGGAGACGGTATCGGCCCTGAAATCTCAGAAGCGGCGAAGAACGTCATCAGAGCTTCCGGAGCTAAGATCGAGTGGGTAATAAGAAGTGCCGGGGTGTCGGCTATCGAGAAATACCAGGAAGTGCTGCCGGAAGTTACACTTGATGCAATAAGGGAACATAAGGTCGCCCTCAAAGGTCCGTGCACTACGCCTATAGGAGGAGGGTTTTCGTCGGTAAACGTACAACTGAGAAAAAAACTTGACCTCTATGCTGCGGTAAGACCAGTACGTAACATTGAAGGCATTAAGACCAGATTCTCGGATGTGAACATAGTGATTGTGCGCGAGAACACTGAAGGTCTTTACAGCGGAGTTGAGAACACAGTTTCCCCCGGAGTGGTGATGAGTATGAAAGTCGCGACCGAAAAATCATGCGAGCGGATCGCCAGGTGGGGTTTTGAGTACGCAGTAAAAAGAAAAAGAAAGAAAATAACGGTGTTTCACAAAGCCAATATAATGAAAATCACAGATGGTCTCTTCATCAGAAAGGCAAGGGAAGTAAGCGAACAGTACAAAGGTATAGAGTATGAGGAGTATATTGTAGATGCGGGATGCATGAGACTGGTACAGGACCCGGGACGCTTTGACATCCTTTTACTTGAGAATCTCTACGGCGATGTGATGAGCGACCTCTGCGCTGGCCTTGTGGGATGATTCGGCGTCGTTCCCGGAGCGAATATAGGTGATGAATACTCGGTCTTTGAGGCAGTACACGGGTCGGCACCGGATATAGCAGGACTGGAAATAGCGAACCCTCTGGCACTGATAATGTCAGGGGTAATGATGCTCAGATATCTGGCCGATTCTGAGGGTAGAGAGGATATGAGAGAAGCCGCTGAGAAAATAAAAAAGGCTTACAACATGGCTCTTTCAGACGGCGAGAAGACCCGGGATCTGGGAGGCAACCTGAAAACCGAAGATTTTGCCAAGGTGCTCATACAGAATATACTGAAGATATGATACACACAGCCCCGCCCGAAGCGCGGCAAAACACCTGCAAACCTCCATGAACAGAAACAGAAAAGTCCCTTTTCCAGTTTTTTTTCTGATCTCGGCAGTGCTGAATCTGCTGCTGATTCAGCTTCTTTTCTCAGGAATACTCCCTGACCCAGAAAGTTTTAAGACCCCTATTGAAAAAACATATATAGAAATTGTTGAGATACCCGTTAGAGAGGAAACAGAGCCTCCCAAGAAACCATCAAGGCTGGCTGATAAATCTCACAGGGCTGAGAAAGAAACTACTAGGGACGATACGACAAAACTCTCAAGATCCATCCCTAAGCCTACAAAGAAGAATACTCTGAAAAGAAATCCTGCGGGAGCCGTTGATCCTGCAGAACAGGAAAAGAAACGGGAGAAATTCTCTCCAGAAAAAGACCAGATCGCGATAATGCCCGAGGGAGAGAAAAAGAAACCGGAAAAAAGAAAGAGCCCTCCCGAGCAGCTACCCGGAAGCAGTCCTGATTCTTCTGTTTCTAAGATACTTAATCCTAGGATAGTGGACGTTCCATTTGACTACAACACAGATGAACAGTTGCTCGGCACCAAAAATGTCGAAAAAGAAATTACTGTCGATCTCAATACCACACAATACAAGTACATCTCCTACTTCACGAAACTGAAAGAAAGAATTTACCAGATCTGGCAGTACCCAAAGGAGTCGCAGGTAAGACGAGAACAGGGAGATGTACAGATCGTTTTCACTCTGAGAAAAGACGGCTATCTTGAAAATGTCAGGATAATCAAGCCTTCCGGTTTTGTTAATCTGGACAGGGAGGTGCTGCGGACAATAAGGGTGGCTTCCCCATACAACCCATTCCCTAAAAGCTGGGAAGAAGAAAAGCTCAAAATACCGGCTACCTTCGATTACAAGCTTCCGAAATGGGCAAGATACTACAACTGACCCCAAACTATCAGATAATACGTACTTTGGGAACAGGGGTGCCAGATCTTTTTATCTCGCCGATCAGGTAAGCCGATTCCGAGAGACTCCGCTCAAAGGACAGGGATTCCTGGGCTTGCTCC
>JAPOSJ010000127.1 GCA_026709745.1 Candidatus Dadabacteria bacterium
TCCTGCCAATTCAAGGGATTCTTTTATAGTTTCGACTAGTTTATCCCTGAACTGTTCTATTCCTTCAAAGGGAACAACTATGCTTGACCTGCCGCCGCTCAGTTCCGTAATCCTGAGGTACTGCCCCTTGTGGTTTTCCTTGACATCAAAGAAAAATCTCTTAGATTCAATGTCAACGTGGTTACTTACATGCTCCTTTTCTGTCCTTTCTTCCATCTGATCCTGCCTCCTAGAAAAATTTGTTGGAACAATTATTGGAGCATGACTATAACCCCTCAAAAACAAAAAGCAAATATTATTTGCCAGTTGCAAAAATGCGGATATATTCAGGTTAGAAAACCGCAAAGATGTCCAGAATAAAAATAGATATTCCGAGCAAATTCGTCTTCTCAACTAAGATTCCCATAAGGATAGATGATATAAACTATGGTTACCATCTTGGGCATGACTCGGTACTCACCCTAGCGCACGAGGCGCGCGTAAGGTTCCTTGCAACCCATAGCTACACAGAAGGCGATATAGAGGGAGCGGGCATCATAATGGGGGATGTGGGAATTACCTACAGTTCGGAGGCATTTTACGGAGACGTAATGGAAATAAGCATCGGAATCGGCGAGTATGGCAACCATTTTCTGGAACTCGTCTATGTTCTTGTTAACGAAAAGAGTGCAAAGGAAGTAGCCAGGGTCAAGACCTCGCTTGTGTTTTTCAACTACAAGGAAAGGAAACCGATGCGGATGCCCGAAGAGTTTCGAAAGAAAATCATTTCCAAGACAGGATAGCTGCAAAAAGCGCAGCACTATTTTTCCTTTTTTACGGCGTAACCTATATAAACCGTATTTTTGCGTCTCTTCACCAGAAAAAGGTACTTTTTCCCGGGATTCAGGCCATCTGTGATTCTATTGTAATCCTCAAGGCTTGCCACGGGTTTTTTATCAACCTCAAGTATTACGTCCCCAGGGCGAAATCCCGCTTCCCAAGCCAAGCTCCCTCGGCTAACGTCCGCAATAAGCACTCCGGCTTGGTGCTCAACACCGAACCGTGCAGCGATATCCGGGGTAATATCAGTTAATTTCATATCCTCGTCCCTTCTAGACACGGCAGGAGAATCTTCGTTGGGCATCTTGCCAAGTACAACAGAGATGTCCTTGTTTTTTCCATCGCGCACAACAGTTATCTTAGCGGAAGTGCCAGGAGCTTTCATTGCAACAAGCTTGGATAAGGACGTGAATTCTTTTATAGTCTCTCCATCAAATTTTACCACCACGTCCCCCCTGCGCAGACCTGCTTTCTCGGCGGGACTCCCCGGGCTAATATCAGATATGAGGGCTCCGTCGGTACCTTCATGACCCATGCTCTCTGCGATCTCCTGAGTTATGGGCTGAATCATAACTCCCAGCCATCCCCTTACCACCTTGCCTTTTTCCATAAGCTGGGATATGACCCCTTTGGCAATCTCTGCTGGGATGGAAAAGCCTATTCCCTGTCCTCTGGCCGCTATAGCGGTGTTGACCCCGACCACCTGACCTCCCAAGTTAAAAAGAGGTCCTCCGCTGTTTCCGGGATTAAGAGACGCGTCGGTCTGAATAAAATCATCGTAGGCCCCTAGCCCAAGAGACCTTCCTTTCGCGCTCACTATTCCGACCGTGACAGTGTAGCCAAGTCCGAATGGATTTCCGATCGCCATAACCCAGTCTCCTATCCTCAGCTTGTCTGAATTTCCGAAAACGACAGGTATGAGTTCTTTTTCAGGCTTTATCCTGAGAACCGCAAGGTCCGTCTTGGGGTCCTGCCCCACGATCTCGGCCGTATACCTTGACCCGTCATAGAGAACAACTTGAACATCTTCCGCCTTGCTGATCACATGGTTATTAGTAACTATGTAACCGTCCTTGCTGACTATGAACCCAGAGCCAAGGCCCTTCCTTCTGAACTCCCGTTCACGGTCATTTGGAAAAAACCTCTTGAAAAACTCCTCGAAAACGTCTCCTTCACCGAAATTAGGAAACATTGGTCCCTGTTTTACAACACTTGTGGTACTTATGTTCACAACAGAATGTTTCTGCTCTTCGACAAGGCCGGCGAGGGAGGGAAAGGCACCCGAGGAGTCCGAAGAAGAAAGAAGCTCCGGTGTGTATTCGCCCGAAGGCAGACCGGAACTTTCTTCGTTCTCCTCCACTTTAGCACAGGAGAGGGAACCCAGAAGCAGAAAACAGGCACCAAAAAACAGGAAAAAGAAATTTTTCATAGTTAAAGCCTCCAAACTTCATTTCAGCATTTTGATTATTTTATCAACAACTTCGGAAATACTCATATCATCGGTAAAAACAATATGCGGCGAGAGTTCATAAATATCCTTTCTTTTCATGAAAAGCTGACGAAATGCGGCATGGGGGTTCTCAACATCTAGAAGGGGCCTTCCCCGCTCCAGTCTTACCCTGTTCCAAAGGGTATCGATATCCGCCCGCAGATAAAAAATCTTGCCCGAGGCATCCATTATCTCGCGGTTCTGTCGTCGAAGAACTACCCCTCCTCCCCCTGAAATCACAGCTGGAGATGTTCTCTGCGAAAGGGCGGCCAGCATCTCCGTTTCCCTCCGCCTGAAACCATCCTCTCCGTCCACCTCAAATATCTCGGCTACAGAAAGCCCCTCCTTGCTTTCCACTTCGCTGTCAAGATCATGGAAATCCATCTGTAGTTTGCGGGAAAGCTCCAGGCCAACACTGGTCTTGCCCGCTCCCATAAACCCCGTAAGAAAAATATGCCGTTTCTCGTTCAATTCCCTAAAGTTTTCTTCCGACGGGAGAACCCCCGGCGGAGGGAAATGCTCCGGAGAGCATTTTCTCAACATACTTACCTATTATGTCACACTCTATATTAACTTCCCCTCCCGGCTGAAATCCCGAAAACGTCGTTTCCCGAAGAGTGTAGGGAATTATGTTTACCGAGAAGTTCGCACCATCTACCGAGTTCACCGTGAGACTTACACCGTCAACGGCAATCGACCCTTTCTCAACCACGTATTTGGCAAGCCGGGAAGCAATGGAAAAAACAAAAACCCGAGACTCCCCGACGGGAGTAACGGACTGAACAACCCCGACTCCATCCACATGCCCCGTGACTATATGTCCGCCCATCCTGTCTCCGACCCTGAGGGATCTCTCAAGATTCACAGTGCTTTCAGGCCTAAGACCGGAAAGATTTGTTCTGGAAAGAGTCTCATGGGATGCTTCAATGGAAAAACAGCCGTCTCCTATGGAAACCACTGTAAGACACACTCCATTTACGGCAACGCTCTCCCCCAGAACCAGATCACTAGCTTTAATTCTCCGGACCCCGACTCTCAAAAGAACGCCTTTGTCCTTTTTTTCAAGCGCCTGCAGAACCCCTACTTCTTCAACTATTCCACTGAACATATGACTCCCTAATTTTTCCTGCCCCGTCCCACGGCTCCCAATATCAGGATTGAAATTGCCCCTATCGTGATCGCGGAATCGGCTACATTAAAAGGAGGCCAGAGCATATCAGGATTGCCGGGCCAGTAGACCGCCAGGAAATCAGTCACGTATCCAAAGGCGAACCTGTCTATAGAGTTTCCAATCGCTCCTCCAAGAACAAAGGCAAGCGCATACCGAAAAACCCTCTGCTCCTCATCAAGGTTGCGAAGAAAGAAAAAAATCACGATCAGCACCAAAACGAAAACTACTATATAGAAGTAGAATCTTAGATGCTCCGGCATATCCCTTAACATGCCAAATGCAATTCCGGGGTTTCGCAGGTGAGTTATATCGAACCATGAAAACACATTTATCCTCGAGAGAAACGGGACATGCGCCTTTACAAGCCACTTGGTCAACTGGTCAAGTAACACGATCAGAAAAGATATAATGAATACACTCAGATAATTTCTCATAAAAGAAAAGAGATTGCGATCCTGAAAGAAAATCCCGACGGATGTCTCAATCTCCCTCCAAGCGAAACTCTATCGGAACCTTAACCCAGCTTGAAACCGCCTTGAAACCTCTTTGTGCCGGTTGAAATTTCCATTTTTTCACTGCTGTTAAAGCTGCCTTATCAAGAATCTTGTAACCTGAGGATTGAACAACAGTCACTTCATCGGGTTCTCCATTCGGAAGTACGTGAACATTGAGCAGTACGCTTCCCTCATAACCGCGCATTATGGCACGCGAGGGGTAGCGGGGTCTGGGAGTATGACCGTAAGAAGGCCTAGCGGTTGCATAAACCTGCTCGGTCTCTTCACTGGCCTGGGGTTTTTCTTGCTTTTTAAGCGCAAGGGAATCATCCCGCTTTTCAACTTTCTCCGGAACTTTCTGCTTCTTTTTCTCAGTAACCTTCTTTTTCTGTACGACTTTTTTCGCGGGGGCGGGTTTTTTCAGCTCAAAATGCTTAAGAGAAACCTCTATATGATCGCCGTGAATAGGGACACTTTTCTGCACGACGATTTTCCCCCAAGCAAAAGAGATTAAAACATGGAAAACGAGGGAAAACAGTATGAATTTTCTGATGTTGTCAAATGACCCGTCCATACCAGAAGGTTATTATTCTATGCTGAGAACCAGAAATTCCTTAAGTCCCCCTGGGGCCCTGACCTGTATCTCATCATCAACCCTCATTCCGATAAGTGCACAGCCTACAAGCGATGTAACGGATAAAAAACCTAAATCAAATTCAAAATCATCAACACAAACCAGTCTGTATTTTTTTATGTCCCCGGAATCAATATCCTCAATTGTAACCGTAAGACCAAAAACAACCCTGTCCCGTGCGGTGATTTTCTCGGGATCAATTACTTCCGCGCGACTGAGACGACCTTCCAGTTCCTGTATTCTTCCTTCTATGAACGACTGTTTCTGCTTGGCAGTTTCATACTCGGCGTTCTCGGAGAGATCTCCAAGAGACCTGGCATACTCTATCAGTCTGATCACTTCCTGCCTTTCCACAGTCTTTAACCTGTGAAGTTCATCCCGAAGCTTTTTCCAGCCGTCAGGAGTAATCAGAACTCTCTGAACACTCATCTGTAATATTTCCTCCGCATCTTAATATCCCCATAAACCGGGTTAGGTTAATAGTAGCCCTGCAGGGCCTCTACCCTCAGATCGCTTCTCACCAAGGTCTCAATCGCACTAACTCCGGCAATCGCACCGCTCAGAGTAGTGAAATAAGGAACGTTGTTTACAAGTGCTGTTCTCCTTATCAAATAGGACTGCGCAATCTCCTTTTTCCCGAAAGTGGTGTTTATAACCAGCTGCACCTCACCATTTTTAAGATGATCAACTACATGAGGGCGGCCCTGCTTAACTTTGTTCACCATCTGGGAAATAATACCATTTTTATTGAGGAATTCAGATGTGCCCGCGGTAGCGATTATATCAAAACCAATGGTGCTGAACCTTCGGGCTATATCAAGCATCTTGGTGGACTTATCTTCATCCTTTACGCTTATAAAAGCCACTCCGCCTGAAGGGAGTCTGTTGGCGGCAGCTATCTGAGATTTGGCAAAGGCCTGATCAAGGTCATGGGCGATCCCCATAACCTCTCCGGTTGATTTCATTTCCGGGCCCAGTATCGTGTCGACTTCGGGGAACTTGACGAAAGGAAAGACCGACTCCTTAACGCAATAGTGCCCCGGAACAATCTCTTCTGTGTAGCCGAGTTCCTCTAGGGATTTCCCGATCATTACCTTGGTTCCTATCTTGGCAAGCTGAACCCCTATCGCCTTGCTCACGAAGGGAACGGTTCTGCTGGCTCTGGGGTTAACCTCTATTATGTAAACCTTTTCGTCCTTTACGGCAAACTGGATGTTGACAAGCCCCTTTACCTGAAGCTCAAGCGCAAGTTTTTTTGTCTGGGATTTTATTTCCTCCAGAATTTCAGGTGGTATCGAGAAGGGAGGCAGAATCGCCGCGCTGTCTCCAGAATGAACCCCCGCCTCTTCGATATGCTCAAGCACCCCGCCCACCACAACGGTTTTACCATCGCAGACCGCGTCCACGTCGACTTCCTTAGCGTCTTTTAGAAACTTATCTATCAGTATCGGATGGTTCGGAGAAACACTCGCCGCTTCGCTTATGTAGGCCCGAAGAGAATCCTTGTCGTAAACTATCTCCATGGCACGGCCGCCTAGAACATAGGACGGGCGAACCATAACCGGATATCCTATTTCGTCTGCTATGGCGATAGCTTCTGACTCGCTTCTTGCCGTATCGCTTCGGGGCTGGAGGAGCCCTAGGCCCGAAACGAGCTTTCTGAACCTGTCTCTGTCCTCAGCAAGATCTATGCTCTCAGGGGAAGTCCCTATTATTCTCACCCCTTGGCCCTCAAGCTCAAGAGCGAGACGCAGCGGGGTCTGGCCTCCTAGATGGACTATAACTCCCCAAGGGTCCTCTCTTCTTATAACAGCCAGAGTGTCTTCAAGCGTGAGCGGCTCGAAATAAAGCCTGTCCGATGTGTCGTAGTCCGTACTCACGGTCTCGGGATTGCAATTAACCATAATGGCCTCGTATCCCTCCTCCCTGAGCGCAAAAGACGCATGCACACAGCAGTAGTCAAACTCTATGCCCTGGCCTATCCTGTTAGGCCCCCCACCGAGTATCACAACCTTTTTTCTCTCCGTCGGCAGCGCTTCGCTCTCGCTCTCGAAAGTCGAATACAGATAAGGCGTGTAGGCTTCAAACTCTGCCGCGCATGTATCAACCATCTTAAAAGAAGGCTCTATCCCCTCACGCAGGCGGAAATTTCTCACTTTTTCTTCCTCGGCACAGAGAATTCTCGCAATCTCAATGTCGGAAAAACCGCGTCGCTTGGCCCCGAGGATAGTTTCGCGGTCAAGTCCTTTGCGGGAAATATCTGACTCGAAATCTACAATCTGCTTTATGTTCCGGAGAAACCACGGGTCAATGTGAGAGATTGTGTAGATTTCCTCAATATCCATGCCCAGACGAAACGCGTCGGCTATGTACCAGAGCCGTCTGGGGGAAGGAATTCTGAGTTTCTCTCTTATCTCTTCCGGATCATCGGAGATATTCTCAAAACCATAAGAGTCTATCTCAAGGGATCTCATGGCCTTTTGAAGTGATTCCTTGAAGGTCCTTCCGATTGACATCGCCTCCCCAACAGATTTCATCTGTGTTGTGAGAGTAGGGGTTGTCTGTGGAAATTTCTCAAACGTGAACCTCGGCATCTTCACCACGACATAATCTATTGTAGGTTCAAAAGACGCGGGGGTGTATTTCGTTATATCGTTTGAAATCTCATCTATCGAGTAGCCGACCGCAAGCTTCGCCGCTATCTTGGCAATCGGAAACCCAGTGGCCTTTGACGCGAGCGCAGAGCTTCGCGAAACCCTGGGATTCATCTCTTTGATCTCGTCTTCAATGGACCGCATTTTCTTGTAGGCGATCACA
>JAPOSJ010000029.1 GCA_026709745.1 Candidatus Dadabacteria bacterium
AAAACGACAGATTCGACAACCATCATTACAGCTATGGAGAAAGCATCGTGGATCTCGGCAACGTCCATATCCTCGGGCCCCAGACCTGCCATCTCATAGGCCAGCTGGGAAGTTCTCCACACGTTTTCCGAGGGATCGCATGTAAGTCCCGTTGGGCTGCTGTATTTACCCGACTGGGCTACGCAGCCAAGAATTTTTATAGGCAGTTTCTTGGCAAGCTCTCCGACATGTTCTTCAGAACAAAGCACCGCAGCGGCAGCAGCGTCTCCAACCGGACAGCACATGTTACGCGTAAGCGGGTCAGCTATCACAGGTGCGCTCAGCACCTCTTCTACTGTTGTAGGATTTCTGTACTGCGCAAGTGGGTTAAGCGACGCGTGATAGCGACTTTTCACGACAACTTCGGCCAACTGTTCAAGCGTAACTCCGTATTCTCTCATGTATTTTGAAGCTCTTATCGCGTAGAGTCCAGGCATTCCCATGCCGATTGATACCTCAAGATCATCTTCTTCAAGAGGAAGAGGCCCCCCGGAAAGTATCCTGCTTAAGTTCTCAACACCGAGAGCGAGCGCTATATCGTACTGACCGTAGGCCACCGTTCTCCATGCTTCCCACAGCGAAAGTGTTCCGCTTCCGCAAGCACCTTCGACGTTTATGGTCGGTTGTCCTACTAGTCCTATATCCTTAAGTGCTCTCTGGCCGACTCCCATTCCTTGGTAGACATGGCCACAAAAGGCAATTTCTATCTTTCGCGCGTGAATTTCCGAGTCCTGTATCGCGGCCCATGCGGCTTCTCTGGCCAGTATGTGAGCCGGCTTGTCAGGGAATCTTCCGCAGGCGGTGTTTCCCACTCCTATTATGTATACATCTCTCATTGGTAATTCCTCCTGCTTGCGCGTTAAGTTCAGCCATAAACCTATACCAAATCCACTGCGTTGTAAAATCAAGGGGAAATTTGATTTTCAATGATGAAATTTCTGCGATTTAGTGATATGATGTTTCGGAGATGTTTTTCAGTTTCAGTTTCACTCTGAACAAAAAATACCTAATATAGGAGGAGGTTACTAATTATGAGTAATGTACCAAGTGCCAGCGAAGTTGGCAGTATCATGGACACCTTCAGTTCCATAGGACTGAGAAGATCCATCAGGTGGTATGAGCCGCATAAATCCGTTGAGAAATGGAAGGTTCAGGCTATGCTGGAAGCTGCTAGGCTTTCCCCTACGGCAGGCAACTTCAACGGGCAAAGAGCAATCGTTGTATACAGGGATGAAGATCCTGAAATATGGGAGTTTATATCCGACTGGAGTCAGATCACAACGCAGATGGCTCCTGTACTTATCTTCTGGTGCTATGATATGGCCAACTACGACACAATGGGCCAGTCTATCCACGACCTTTTGAGAACTGGAGCACTTGATAAGGCGCATGGATGGGAATATGACAGAGTATCGAGGCTGTTCCCGCTTCCTGCAATGCTTCCCGACGCGGTACTGCATCGCCTTGCCGCGATCGATCTTGGAAACGCGATACAGAACGCCTGTCTTGTTGCGACATCCCTAGGTCTCGGCACCTGTCTTAATGGCGCAAGCGGTGGAGCCAGAAGGAACACTAAGGCAAAATTCAATCTTCCAGACACTTACGTGTTCAGTTGGCTTATGACCGTCGGTTATCCAGCGGAGAGTATGGACGGCGGCGGAGCTAGAAGCAGACCTCCGTTTGAAACCATGTTCTTCGAAAAACAGGTCGGAAACGCCTTCCCGAGAAATCCAGAAGTAGTAAAACTTCTTGAGGACCTGAACATGCTTCAACCAACAGGACCTCTTCCTGGAAGACTTGAGGAAATCAACAAACTCACTAGGCGTTTCGGTCTCGGAGACGAGTGGCTTACGGACTGGAAGTTTGAGGAGTCTCAGCTTGGAAATATTGCGGGAGACACTAAGCCTGATCCCCTCAGTTCCGAGGAAGTGCTTGCTTCAGCCCAGGGCTCATCTCCTGACCCCTCAGGCTTTACTCTCAAACCGACGGTAAAGCGAGAGGAAATCCAGAAGTACAGGGAAGAAAAAGGCATCAGGGACAATGATTAGTTCTTATCAAAAATAAATAAGGAGGTTTTGGTAATGGCAGAGATAACGCTGAATATTCCAGATCCGATTCATGACAAGATAAAGAGAAGAGCCGAGCAGACCAAAAATACCGATATTGGTATTATAATTGCTACTTTGGCTCTTACTTTCGGCGCTGCGTTTTATGACCATACAAAGTGGCTCCAGAATCTAGAAGGAGTGGAAGACAAGTCCAAGCCTTGGTAGGGAGCGGGAAGTAAAAAAAGGGGGATGCTTAGTGAATTGCAGCATCCTCCTTTTTTTTGTCTCTCAGCCTAAAATAGGCTGTGTACAGTAGGAACCGGGAAACTATCTTTCAGCTGTTCTTTTGGTTTGAAATCCCTGAGTCTTGAATCCGCATCAATTTCTTTAACGAATTTCTCTAAATAACGAGGTAAATCTCTGAAATTTCTACCGTTTCTGGCCGATACAAAAGGCTCATTAGGAAATGCCTCTCGAAGTGCCGCTTCTGTTTGTACATCAGCCTGATCAATCTTGTTAAAGACTAAAACGCTTGGTATATCTTCAAATTCCATGGATTCCAATATCTTAATTACCGAATCTATTTTTTCTCTGACCTCGGGGTCACTTGCATCCGCAACGTGAAGCAACAGGTCGGCTTCACCTATTTCTTCAAGCGTAGCTCTAAACGCGTTTATTAATTCTTTTGGGAGCTTACTTATAAAGCCCACCGTGTCGGTCATAAGCACTTGTCTTCCTTGAGGAAGCATGACTCTTCTCGTTGTCGGGTTGAGGGTTGAAAAAAGCTTGTCTTGGGTAACAATGGAGGATTTGGTCAGACGGTTAAATAGCGTTGACTTGCCGACGTTTGTGTACCCGATAAAGGACAGGGTCGGGATCATTGAACTTTTCCTGTTCTTTCTCGTGTGTTCTCTTCTTCTGCAGAGACCGTCAATCTGTTTTTCCAGCTGTTCGATCTGTTTTCTGATATTTCTTCTTTCCTGCTCAAGTTTCTTCTCTCCGGGGCCTCTGGTGCCTATCCCTCCTCCCAGTTGGGAAAAGGCTGTTCCCTTGCCCTTGAGCCTTGGCAGATTGTATTGAAATTCTGCAAGCCTTGCTTGGATTTTTCCTTCGTTTGTCTTGGCGTGTTTTGCGAATATCAGTATTATCAGCTGGCTTAGGTCCATTAAATCAAGACCGGATTCCTCCGCGATAGCGTTTGCCTGGGCAGGGGTAAGTTCCGTGTCAAAGATGATGGTATCGGCTCCGAGATGCTTTGCATGAAGGGCGATCTCTCTCAGTTTTCCTCTGCCGACCAGGTAACGGGGATCGATTTTCTTTCTTATCTGAACCATCTTATCGAGCACAACTTTTTCCGCGGAAAGAGCAAGAGAATTGAGCTCCTCAAGAGATTTCTCGGCCAGATAACGAAACTTTGTGCCAAACCCCACAAGTATTACTCCTTCCCTGTTTTCCATTCCCCCGTTCTTGAAAAAAGCACTCCTCAGGGACTGTTCTATGGCATTTATTTCGTGCTTGAGGTTAATGTTTATACGACCTGGGTCCGGGAATCTCGAAATCTCCCATTTTGCCCGGTTTTCCCCATGCTGTGGAACAAGGTTTGCGTACTCAAAACCTCCCGATGAACAGTTTTCATCTGCGGAGACCGAGGCGATTAAATCGAGTCTTTCATTCGCAAGAGTTGCCAGATCAGAATTTGTGAGACCAGCCCCCCTGAGGTCAGTTCTTACAGCGCGGAATCCTCTGAGCCTGTATTTCGCTCTTCTCCTCATGCCAAGCAGTTCTTCAAAGGGAAAATCACAAGGCTCTCCGATGAAAACGAATCTTATTTTCCCTTTACGGTCTATAAATGCCGTTATGGTTTTCTTAATCTCCTTGGAAAATGCTAGGAGGGTACGGGTAAATTCAAGTGTTACAAGACTGTCCTGAGGTATTTTTCTCTTGTATATTCTGAGCAGGTTTTTCAGGTCGCTTTTGGTTAGACCTGATGTATTTCCATGGATTTTGTCTATCTTTTATCCTCTCTTGAGGCATATATTATTATATTAGGCAGGAAATTTGAAGCATTTTCAGCCGAAAATGGGGAAATATGCTGATTTGCGGATTTTCAAGCGGTCAGAAAACAAGAATCGGATTAATGTACTATGAAAACGGAAAAGCTACCGTGGATTGCAGAATTTTACGAAAAACAGAAGGTTTCAGTCAACTCGGATACAAAATACGAAAAAATGGAAAAGGTCTCGGAGTTTCTTTGTCACAGCTTTGAAGCCTGCGTTGAGTCTTTAAACAAAGAATATGGCCGAGATGCAATCAGCGTTGTTTCTCTGCCTCTGGGTTTTATGCATGCGGTCTTTGATGCTGATGCGGAGACCCGGGGATTTCTGCTCCTTTTTGGAAGGTCAAGACTGGTAATGGCTTTTTGCGGAAATGAAGACATCATTACTTTTGTCGGGAGGAAAATCGACCCCCGTTCCCAGAGTCATAAGAAAAACTTGAAACTTCTCGGGGCAATCTGGGAAGAGACAGAAGAGGGGGTATACCTCTTCAGAGACAGTACCGGAGTGGAGATTGAAGTCCGTGAACTTGTCCTGCGGATAATTCGCTGGGGTATAAGCTAGGGTGTAAGGACTATGTGAGTCATAAAGGCGATGCCCAAGATAAGTCCTATAAGAAGCGGTACGCCAAGGATGTAATAAAACCCTTCTTTTTCGTGCGGTTCAAGATCAATCATCACAGTATTAAGGATAACTCATTCTTTCTGTCATTGCAAAGCCTTATTGAACAAACCCCGAAATTTTGTTAGATTCTTACAGTAATGATTGAATATGTAACACCTTTTTTCCGCCCTCCAAGCGAGCACAAAAGTTTTATTTTACAAGCTACTATTGGTTGCTCGCACAATAAATGCACCTATTGCGCCATGTACAGAAATGAAACGCAGAAATTCAGGGTGAGATCAATGGGAGAGATAAAAGAAATTATTGATGCTGCGGCAAAAAGCAGACTTCTAGAGCGAAGGGTTTTCATCTCAGACGGCAATGCACTTGTTCTATCCACCCCAAAACTCATGGAAATAATGGATTATCTCCATGAAAAAGCTCTGAACCTTGAGAGAATAACCATGTACGCGAATGTGGGTGACATACTAAGAAAACCGGTTGAAGATCTTTCACGTCTTCGGGAAAGGGGCCTCAGCATGGTCTACATAGGCTTTGAGAGCGGAGATAACATTGTTCTCGAGAGAATAGAGAAAGGAGCAAATTTTGTCGAGACAGTTGAAGCTTCAAGGAAACTGAAAGCCTCTGGGATAATGAATTCTGCAATGGTGCTTCTCGGCATCGGTGGTAAGGACAGGAGCAAGGAACACGCTTTGGCTACTGGGAAGCTTCTTACCGAGTGTGATCCTGAATATGTCGGGGCTCTTTCTCTTCAGCTTCGTACTGGTGCGCCTATTTATGAGCAATGGAAGGAAGGCCGTTTTGAACTTCCGGACAAATTCCAGATGATAGAGGAGCTTCTTACCATAGTTGAGAACACGGAGCTCTCCGACGGCTATTTCTATTCAAATCACATATCGAATTATCTCCCGATTAGGGCAAAGTTTCCCGAGGATAAACAGAAGGTTCTAAGAGAGATAAAAGAAGTTCTTGAGACTAGAGATGAAGCTTTTCTTCGTCCAGATTATTATAGAGAAGTGGTTAACCAGTACTGAACAGTACTGAAAAAACTGGTAAGGAGGTATAAAATGGGAAAAATTGCAACAACTTCACCTGTCTGGGGATGTAACGTGAATGATCTCAGGGGACTTGCAAAAATCACCGAGGAAGCGGGTTTTGACGGTATTTTCTCCCCGGAGGTGCCGCCTTATAACGCGATAACAAACGCTCAGGTATTCGCCGAGTGCACGGAGCGGATAAACGTTGGAACTTGGATAGCCAATATATACATGCGCCAGCCTGTGATGGCCACCGCGACAGCGCTTACGATACAGGAAATAACGGGGGGAAGGATGATTCTTGGACTTGGGGTGAGCCACAAGCCCGTTAACAACAGATACGATATAGATATGGGAGATCCCATTGAATCAATGAGAGACTATGTGGGTGAAGTAAGAGCCTTGGCCGATGGAACTTCTCCCAGACTTTCCCTTAAAAGAAAAGTGCCCGACCTTCCGGTCTATATAGCCGGCCTTACTAAGGCCGCGGCGGATCTTGTAGGAGAAGTGGCGGACGGAATAATGCCTTATATGTCTCCGCCAACCTATATAGCGACCCTAAAAGAGCAGGTCGCCGCGGGTGCGGCAAAAGCTAATAGAAATCCATCGGCAATATCAATTACAAACGGTATTCCGTCTTTTGTCTCTGATGATGAAGCTGCCGCCGTAGCCGCGGGTAAAAGGGGTCTCAGTCCGTACGTCAGGTTTCCCTTTTATCAGAGGCTCATAAGAAATATAGGGTTCGGGGATATAGTTGATCAGGTGCAGGGCGGAGCAAACCCGGCCGAAGTGTTTACCGACGAACTGATAGATTCAGTGGCGCTTGTAGGGACGCCCGATAACTGCCGGAAAAAGCTTGAGGAGCATTTTGCTGCAGGGGTGGATCTCGCAATACTAGTTCCGGGACCTGTTGGCAAGCAGAGCAATATAGAGGTAATGGAGATAACGGCCAAAGCATACTGTTAGAATGTTTGCTTGTGGCGTATATTTGAGTCATTGATATGTAGAAGTAGAAAACAGTTTTAACTAAGCGCAATAAAAGCTAATTAAACAAGCTTTATAAAGCCGCAGGATATAACACCTAATGTGAGTGCGGTTGAGAACATCGTTTTTAAAAGTATAATTACGCCGATTTCTTTTGTGCTTCGGTCCACCGGAACGTGAATATAGACAACAACATATTGTCCCTGCTTATATTCTTTCCTCTCCTGGGAGTTTTAGTACTCGCGGTTCTACCGTATTTCCGGAAAACCTCTGAGTGCCAGCTAAAAACGGCCGCGTTTATAATAACTCTCGCTCAATTTCTGCTATCCCTGCCGCTTTTTTTTCGGTTTGATGGATCGCTTTCCACCATGCAGTTTGAAGAGAGGATTCCGTGGTTTGCGGACTTGGGAATATCCTATCACCTGGGAGTTG
>JAPOSJ010000043.1:0-1460 GCA_026709745.1 Candidatus Dadabacteria bacterium
TTTGCTTAAGGGAGTTTCCATTAATATACAGAACGAATCGGCAAAAATACTGGAAGAGCGAAAAAACGAACTTGACACTGCGGTTAAAGAAAATAAATGGCTTAAAATCATTGAGAAAGCGCCTATTCACTCATCGCCGGCACCGAAGGATATTTCTACTGCACTTAAATTCAGAACAGTTAAAGACTACCAGAAGGCTGTAAGGGCCCTTCTATCTGAAGATACTGATTCAGTGACTTTGGTGAGAGGCTTGTTTGGAGACTTGGCCAACCAGATACTTGATCAGCCTTAACTTCCAATTGCACATCGAAAAGACTTTACAATGGGGTTTCTCACCTTATCTGATTTGGCAGAATTCTTTTTATGGTTTCATCAATTCGTTTTGAAATTCCAGACTCCTGAAGAGCCCTCTTTATATCCCCTGAAAGTTTTCCTTGCTTGTAATTAAAATTTAATTTCTCATGCATTCCGCTGACAAAATTTTCGGCCTGAACACAAAGATTTGCAAGCTCTCTATGCTGGTTGTTTTTAGGGTCGTACTGCGGAATCGGAACACCATTCCA
This sequence comes from Candidatus Dadabacteria bacterium, assembly GCA_026709745.1. Taxonomy (GTDB): domain Bacteria; phylum Desulfobacterota_D; class UBA1144; order Nemesobacterales; family Nemesobacteraceae; genus Nemesobacter. The sequence continues at coordinate 564 of JAPOSJ010000043.1, forward strand.
GATATGAGTATTAAAATCCCTGTCGCTCTTTCTGCATTCTCTATAGGCATCTTGAAGGCATTGAGCGTTCAGGAACGATACCAGATATTGAGCCTCTTCTTCGCTGCCTGTTCTCCACCAGTAACAACTATTCTCTACGATAAACATCGATTCGCTGCATCTGGCTGCCCGAAGGTGTTGCCCTGATTTGTTGTACACAACTTGGCAGAAATCGGATTTCTCACCTGTAACTGGAAGCTGTTTGCTGAGCTTAGAACTAAAATCAATTTGATTCAGAAGAGTTTGAGGAGTTGTTTTGCCTTTTCCCTTATTGCGTTGGTACAACTTATCGGCTTTTAACCAATAAGTTTCTTTTTCAGGGTGTTGTTCTAGTAACCCATCTTCTCCAAGCGGAATAACTGTTTGTGTGTTTTCTTCGCGGATCATAAACGGCAGCAAGTCATCCGAAAAAATACAGGGTGCCACCCACCGCTTCGGAATTGTTTCTTTCGGGGGTTCCATATTCTTCCACGGAGAATGCTGAGATTTCTTTGTCTTAATCGTTATCCGGTCATTTTTCCCGCTGACCGCTTTCTCAATCACCAGCAGACAGTGCGGAAATATCGTGGCACCGTTTCTGAATTTGCCGACATACTTCGATTCCGCCTTCGGGATCGGTTCAGGTGCCACATCAAGATAGGTAACATTTCGGATTTCAGACCATTTCTGATTGCGGCTTATTTTTTCCTGTCCGTTTACAAGCCGGGACATCTCTGTTTTCCGTCCTACGGGACTGTCCTCTATCAATGCACATGATTTGGCTCCGGAGAAAGGCTGTTCCTTGAGCTCTCCATAGTCAATTATCCGTGTGAGGAACTTCCCGTGCCGGTTGCGGAAAGCCTCCCAGTTGCCTCCCTT
>JAPOSJ010000043.1:1470-7203 GCA_026709745.1 Candidatus Dadabacteria bacterium
CCTCCCTTGATCGCGGAGTTATTCGTTATCCAGGCCGCCTTGCTGTTTTGTCCGTCAAGATACAAGTTCCGGCATCTGTGCACAAACAGGGCAGCTATGTCGAACCCCGTGGCATGCTTTCCTCCGACCCACAGTTCAAGCTTTTTCGCCATGCTTTCAACTTCTGCTTTTCTGTTTTTTACTTGGATATCGCTTGCCCGGACCCAAGGCGGGTTGGCAAGTATCCGGTTCACTTTTCTTTCAAAAAGCGAAAAAGGCCCAATCGTGTTCAGAATGTACCATGTCCACACGCTGTCTCCCTCTTCATCAATGATCTTTGTAAGGGAACTCAAAAACGATTCGAGAGGTTCTTTGAGTTCTTCCGGTACCTCATCGGGGAGTGGGGAGTGGTCGCATGCGGCCTCTACGAGTCTTGGAAGGAAGTTTTGGAATTCCGGATTTCTGATGGCTTCTTTGGGGAGGCTAAATTCCTTTTTATTGGGGGAGATAAGCTGAAAGAAATCTTTGTACAGCCCTTCCTGAATTTCTGTAGTAAGTAAGCTATCTCCTTGGGTTACGTTAAGCCGCACAGAGAAGTTCAGTCCATTTTCTGGAGGGGGGGGGCAGAGCCCTCAGAAGTGTCGCTTTGGCCATTTCCACAGCGACTGGGTGAATATCAATTCCATGTACGAGCCTCGCCACGGCCATAGCCCGTCTACCCGGCGGAATGGTTCTCAGAGCTAACGCCCCGGAAATGCGCCGCGCCGAGTGGTAAAGAAAAGTTCCGGATCCGCATGCAGGGTCAAGTACCCCTATTCCGTTCAGCGCTTCGCCGTCTCCGTCAAGGCTCCTTAGTGCGGCTTTTGCTGCCGACTCGATCCATTCATTGTCGAGAATCTCTTCAGCCATCTGTTCCGCAATCCAGTCAGGCGTATAGTATTCTCCGTATATCTTGCGGTCCTTTTTGTCGATACACTGCTCGTAGAGATTCTTAAGCACGTCCGCAAATCGGAAGCGCCAGTTGTACTCTTTTGCTTTTCGGAAAAGGTCAGTGCTTTTCTCGACTCCCTCGTCGCTTTCAACAAGCCAAGAAGTAAATCCTTCCCCGAGCACTGCTTCGGGGTCATCGTCGTTCGTTTCAGGTGTAAGTGCCGCGATTACCGCCTTGGCCACAGCCACGAGAAAGCAATGCTTGACGAACAGGTCATGCTGGTACAGTTCGTGTTCGGGAGCCATACCGGATCCTCGCAGTCTATCTAACCAGAGGGCGAATTTCGTTTTTATTTCCTGGTTGGGGTCTTCTGTGAGTCTGCGGCGGTAGAGACACTGAAACCCATGCTCGTCTCCCCGGAATATCTCGTATATCTCATCAGGGTCCACCCATCTCTTGCCCGCGGGAGCGTTTCCAAGTGCCTTGCGGATGTTTCCCAGCACATCTACGTCTGTGTGTCCGGGGTTCCACCTCAGGTTCCCAAGTTCTTCAAGACCTCTCTTTTTCCATTTCCATATCCACCCTGACTGTCCGTCCGTAAGAATTCCCACCCAGGGTTTGTCCGCTATTCCCTCAAGATCAAGCTCGCCTCTCAAGTTTTCCCTCAAGCCTTCTACATAAGAGCAAAGCTGTGCTTTCTGGGTCTCGTTTCCGGATCCCCTGCCGTCGGGATTGGCCTTGCCGGTGGCCTTTGTTTCCACAACGCAGTTGTAGTCAGTCACGTGAATGTCCGCCTCACGTTTTCCCACGGATCTTGCGAGTACAGGCCCCATTCTGAGAGACTTAAACATGTACTTCATCTCTGTCTGAATTTCTATTTCTTTTTTGTGGTGCCTTCTTGCTTCCGCAAGGTGCTCAAGTGCTTGTTTATTCTCTTTTTCTTCGGTTTCCTTCATCGTTTTTCTCCAAAGCACATTAACGAGCCATCTAATCTGGTTTTTCTTTCAGCTTGGCAGAAACAAGCTTATAATGTGCTGTCTACTGCGTCAATCAAAATACGACTCTGAGTGCTGCTAATTGTGTCTTGTGAGAACAGTTGCAAAGATTGCAATGGGCATCTTTGAAAGGGTAAATTCTAAAAGAAATGGAAAACAAACTGAAACATCTTGAATTCATTTATTCCTACTATCGGAGTTTTATCTTGTGACCCCGCTCCTAGCTCCTACCATGTGAGGCTTTTTTGACTTGTGCATAGTTAGAGTATTGCCCGCCCATGGTAGGTTTCATCCACTTCTATAGGAGAAATAAACTGAGCGGCTTGCCGCAGTCTGTGCATGGGCAAAGGATAAAAAGTTCTCCTTCCCCGAGGGCATGCAACCGACGGGCTACGGAATCCTGAAAACAAGGCTTAGTACTGCGGGAGTTGCCAAGGTTCGCATTCATGGATTCCGCCGCGGGACGGCGGAGGTACTGCTTAAAGCCGGTGCAGGTCTTCCTGAGGTTATGCAGACTGGCCGCTGGAAAAGCAGTCGGATGGTTTCAGTTTACACCTCCGACCTTGATGCAGAATCTGGGGCGGTTGCATAATACCTTGCAAACTAAAGTAACAACCTAAGGTGATTTCCGAAAAACTTCTGTCGCTGATGATTAAATCGGGGATCACCTCTCTCAAATGTCTGTGAAATCCCCCCAGCAGGGAGTTTTGCCCATGGCACTTGGTTACGGGTGCCTTAAATGCCCTAAAACTTCAGACTTCCGTAAGACTCCGAGTTGATTAAATAGCTCATAAAACCTCAAAAAATTAAAATCCGATAGAATGAGGATCTAAATTGTTTTATGAAAGAAGTTATAATCGTAGAAAATGTGACTAAGCCATAAACCCAGAATACATACTATTTTGTCACTTAAGGATCTAAAGCATTTAAGGAATGCTAAGCTCTCACATTGGTGCCGAAGGCGGGAGTCGAACCCGCACGCCCGTAGGGCACTACCCCCTCAAGATAGCGCGTCTGCCTATTCCGCCACTTCGGCACAGAATCGGATTGTAAAAAATATCACGCAAAGGACAAATTTCAAGCACCAAACTTACGAAGTCGCCCAGCGTGGGCAAGAAGAAGTGGCATTATTTCCGTTGCCTCAATAATCCCCAGATCACCGCACAAGCAGCATGATTCGGAAAAACCCTCTACGACCCCTCCCCTGCAGAATGCTGAACTGATCAGAAGAGGCACAGGGTGCCAGCTGTGAGATTTCATGGCCGCTGGGGTTGAGTGATCACCTGTGACCGCAAGAACGTCAACTCCAAGTTCTATGATTTCGGGCAGAAGCGAATCAAATTCCTCTATCACACTCACCTTTGCCCTGAAATTGCCATCTTCTCCGTAACTGTCTGTTTTCTTCACGTGCAAATAGAAAAAATCATACTCCCTGAAATTATCGGAAAGCGTCCTAATTTCGTCGTTTATGGAGTTGCCGGAGACCTCAAGGACATCCATACCGACAAGCTTCGACACTCCCCTGTACATCGGATAGGCCGCCACGCACCCGGCCCGAAGCCTGTAAGCCTGATCAAAAGTCGGAAGGTCCGGCCTCACGGAAAAACCTCTTAGAAGCATGTAATTTGCAACTGACTCATCGCTTATCGCTTCACAGGCCCGGTCAATCAGTTCCGCCGCGATTTCGGCCGTCCTGATGGAACCATCGTTTTCCCCTCGGGGAATTATTGGAGCAGCGCCTTCTGACTGTGGATCAGTATCGTAGACAAGAGCCTGCTGTTCTGAGAGATGCTCGGGAAATGACAGAACCACAACGAAGCGGTGCTCAAGGCCGGGATAGAAACTAACTTTCACACCGGATATTTCCCCGACGGCCGATGAAATCCTCGAAATAACCCTCTTATTCTCCTCGGTACTGAGTCTGCCCGCTCTCCTGTCGGTAACAACCGGGGCATCCCCTTCGTATCTAACCGTGGCAAAGTTGCCTCTCACGGCCACATCCGACGGACCCAGCTCAATTCCAAGACCAAGTGCCTCGAGCACCCCCCTTCCTATCTCGTTATGAACAGGGTCATAACCAAAAAGCGCCAGATGCGCAGCGCCACTTCCGGGTGTTATCCCCCTTCGCACCGGCACATGCAGCCCTAGGGACGCATCTGAAACAAGTCTGTCAAGGTTCGGGGTATGCGCGGTCTCAAGTTCTGTTTTTCCATCAACCGGAAGTCCTCCGAGCCCATCAAGAACGCATAGAACTATCTTCGAAGAGTTCTTCTCAGTAAGTTTTGAAACAAGGTTCTGCATTTTTCTTTATTTCTCCCGCAAAAACAGAACGCAGATACAGTCAGGGATCTCTGAGTTCTATTTCGACTCCATCATAAGCCGGCTCTATATGATCGGGAAGTTCCGCACGCAACTTCTCATACTCAAGTTCATGGCCCATGTGAGTAAGAAGGGCCTTTTTAGGACTCAGTTCTTTTATCTTGCTTACGGCATCCTCTACATTGAAGTGAGCCCTGTGGGGTTTGTACCTAAGCGCGCCGAGTATCAGAAGGTCAAGCCCCAAGAGTTTTTCAAAGGATTCATCTGGTATGGCGCTGCAGTCGGTAACATAACCAAAGGAACCGATTCTGTAACCGAGTATCTTCCAGTCAGCGTGATATATGTCGACGGGTTCTATTGTTATTCCCTCAAAGCTGATATTACCTCTTATCTCCTTGAAATTCAGCCTGGGTTTCCCCCCCGCCGCCGGGAAAGAATCGAATATGTAAGCGAAATTCCGCTTCAGGTCACAGAGGGTAGCCGCATTCGCGTAACAGTCTATGTTCATCGAATTCATAAAGTTAAAGGCCTTGAGATCGTCTATTCCATGGGTGTGGTCAGCGTGGGAGTGGGTGTAGAGAACAAGATCGATCCTGGTTATACCCTCCCTAAGCGCTTGGGTCCTCAGATCGGTCGATGTATCGATAAGTATATTTTTTCCGTAGACTTCAACAAACACCGAACTCCTGGTACGTCTGTTCTTAACATTGTCCGATGTACATACAGGGCACCGGCATCCCACTATGGGAACGCCGGTTGAAGTAGCACATCCAAGAACTTTGACCTTCATAGAAAACGCCAAACATGGTAGAATTAATTTTGTAAGAACATACATAAAATCTTCCGACAAAGAAATTTACAACAAACTAACAACAAATATACTTTCTGCGTAAATTGAAGAACCGAATAAAACTTCTCACCTTTCTTGTAGCATCCATCTGCTTGTTTGCAGCTTCTTTCTCAGAAGCGAGAGAAAAACACCAGTCTCTTTACGAAGAAAATTTCAAGCTTTACCGCCAACTGGAATCAAGCTCCAGTAAAGCCGAGAAACGCGAGACTTGGGATCTTGTGGGAAAAACTTTCTACACGATATATTCACAAAACCCCAAGTGGAAAAACGCCCCGCTCTGCCTGTACGCCGCCGCAAGGGTCTATGAGAAAAAGTCCCTGAGGTTCAAATCCAGCAAAGACTCGGACAAAGCCCTTAAGTACTCACGCGAATTCGTGAAAACATATCCAGACGATTCCCTTGCGGACGATTCATGGCTTCGGATAGGAAGAATCCTTGAGCGCAGAGGAGAAAAGAAAGAAGCCGCCGCCGTATACGGCAGGGTTATCCGCGACATGAAAGAATCAGACAGCCACGAAACTGCAGAGAAAAAACTGGCGGCACTTATAGGGAAAAAAGAGGCTTCCAAGAAAACAAAACCGAAGACAGGGAAAAGCGAAAAACTCCTGCCTAAAACACGTACTAAAACGCAGTCCAAAGCCCCGCCCAAAGGATATGCA
>JAPOSJ010000066.1 GCA_026709745.1 Candidatus Dadabacteria bacterium
TGTTTCTCTCCGCGTCACTCTCCGATATTCCATCTCCCTTCCTGATGAAAGGAATAGAGGATGCAGTTGCGCGACTTTGCAGGTGCGTTTACGAAAAGGAAAAAGTCGCCGTTTACGGAGACTACGATGTTGACGGAGTCACAGCAACCTCTCTTATGATTAGTTTCCTGAGGACCTTAGGCTGCGACGTCACGTACTACATTCCTGACAGATTCAAAGAAGGTTACGGCATAAACTCCCAGGCACTTCAAACGCTTAGCCAGAAGCCTGTGGATCTGGTCATATCCGTTGACTGTGGAACCACTGCCGTAGATGAAGTGGCGCAGGCGCGCACCTTGGGAATGGACTTCATAGTCACGGATCATCACAGTTTCCAAGGCCAACTTCCCGAGGCCGTAGCCGTTCTCAATCCCCACCAGGAGGGCTGTCGATACCCGGGAAAAGACCTCTCGGGCGTTGGAGTAGCGTTTAATCTAGCACTTGCGCTCAGAAGAACCCTGAGAGAGAAAGGGTTCTTTGAAACCGCAAAGGAGCCTAACATGGCCGATTTTCTCGATTTCGTCTCACTCGGAACGGTCTCTGACCGCGTGTCTCTGGGAGAAGTGAACAGGATTATGGTCAAAGAAGGCCTTAGGAGGATGGAGGACTCCAAACGACCGGGTCTACGGGCCCTTAAGAAAATAAGTCGTATAGGAAGAAGGATTGAGGTGTCCGACCTGGGCTTCCGTCTCGGCCCCCGGATAAATGCTGCGGGGAGGCTTGGTTCTGCATGCGACGCGGTAGAACTTCTGCTCGCGGATAATGAAGAGGATGCGGACTCTCTTGCTAAATTTCTTGACCAGTGCAATTCTGAGCGCAGAAAAATCGAAGAGGAAATGCTTCGGGACGCGATGCGGATGGTCGAGTCCGAGTCCGGTCACCCAGAGAGCAATTCCCTTGTTCTTTCGTCTCGTCAATGGCACAAGGGGGTAATGGGAATCGTAGCTTCCTCTATTGCCAGGTCATACCAAAAACCAGCGTTTCTCCTCTCGGTGGACGAAAACGGCGTGGGCAAAGGGAGTGGAAGATCCTTTGGAGGAATAAATATCTTTTCCGTGTTGTCAAAATGCGGAGATTTTCTCGAAGAGTTCGGTGGACACGCATACGCAGCCGGAGTGACAGTTCTTGAGGAGAATATAGTACTTTTCAGGGAGAAGTTCTCAGAAGAGCTTGAAAAAAGCGGACAGAAGCCGGATATCAGGCTTGATATAGATTCGCAGATCAGCCTTGCTTCGGTAAGCGATACTCTTGTAAGCGAAATTGAAACTCTCTCACCTTTCGGAGAAGGAAATCCAGAGCCTCTTTTTCTCTCAAAATCTGTTGATTTGGTGGATCAGAAATTGCTAAAAGAGCAGCACCTGATGTTTAGCGTGAGGGAAAACGATTCCGTGTTCAGATGCATCTGGTTCTCATCTTCCCGCAAACATCTTCCCGAAAAGATAGATCTGGTTTTCACTCCGCGTTTCGACGTAAGAAACCGAATAAGAGAAATCCAGCTTTTCGTAAAGGATGTCAGGGATGTTCTACAGTGAGATTCCTTATCTGGACTTTGCCAGGGGTCTATATTTTCGGATAACTGTTATTATAATGTTTATCAGCACGTAGCATTTAACGGAGGTGTTTTTTTATGAGAGTCAGGGGGCAACTGCCCAAACTTAATATTTTTTATCCAATAATTTTTATAATGTTGTTTTTCCTTGTGACTGGAGTTTTCGTAATAGTGGAAAGCGGACATGTCGGAGTTGTGCGGACCTTGGGTGCTGTGCAGCCAAAAGCACTTGCCGAAGGATTCCATCTTAAGAAACCCTTGATGGACAAGATTGAGCAGATTGATATCCGTCTTACCGCGGCGACTGCCAAGGCCGTTTCCGCATCCAAAGATCTGCAGACGGTAAAGACGCAGGTTACTCTCCAGTATTCCATTACAGGAGATCTGGCTCCTCTTATATATCAGAAAATAGGGAAAAGAAATACGGTGTCTCTGACGCTCATAGAACCCGCGATACAGGAGTCTGTAAAGGCCATTACCGCTAAGTATACAGCCGAGCAGCTTGTGACCAAGAGAGCCGAAGTTAAGGTAGAGATACAGGAGGCCATAAACAATTTCATATCAATTACCCTGGTCGAGAAGGAAATTTCTACCAGCGCTGTTAAGATAGCCAACGTCGCCATAACGGACTTTGATTTCTCAGATGAATTTAACAGGGCAATAGAACTCAAGGTAAAGGCTGAGCAGGAGGCACTTCAGGCCAAAAATGAAAAAATAAGAAGGGTGACCCAGGCTGAAGCAGCGGCGGAAGAGAAAAAACTTGCCGCAAGCGCTCAGGCTTTCGAGATAGAAGTGGGGTCCAAGGCTAGGGCCGATGCCATCGAAAGGGAATCCAAGGCGCTTCGGAGCAACCCGAAGATCATTCAGCTGCGTCTGGCTGAGAAATGGGACGGTACACTTCCCAAGTTCTCAGGCGGCGGCACGGTGCCTCTTTTAAACGTTGATTCTCTTCTGAAAGAAGAGTAGCTCGGGGAGACTTTTGGATGTATCCGGTTCTCTTGGATCTCGGTGGAGGTCTGGCCATCTATTCCTATTCGGTGTTTTTAGCACTTGGATACTTGGCTGCTTACTGGGTGGTGTCCGCGGAGGTAAGCCGCAGGGGAATGGACCCGACACTTCCTTCCGCTCTTCTGCTCGCATGTTTTATAGCGGGGCTTGTGGGAGCCAAAATTCTTTTTCTTTACCAGAATGCCACTTTGAGCGAATTTCTCTCTAATCCGGCTCGCTACTTCGTTTCGGGGTATGCGTCGGTGGGGGGACTGGTTGGGATATTTTGCGCCCTGGCGATCGTTTCAAAACTTAAGAAAACTAACTTCCAGGTTCTTCTCGATATTGTCTGTCCGGCACTTATCCTCGGCTACGGAGTCGGAAGGATAGGCTGTTTTCTAAACGGCTGCGATTACGGAATTGCATGTTCATTGCCCTGGGCGGTTTCTTTTTCCGACAGGGTTGTCAATGTGCATCCCACCCAGCTTTACGATACCCTTTTCATGGCCCTGTTTTTTGTATTCCTATGGAAAATCAGAACTGTCCCCCGTCCCGCGGGTCTTCTCTCCGCTTTGGGGTTCATGATTCTCGGTATCCAGAGGTTTCTGATTGAGTTTATAAGGGAGACAACTCCGAGTTTTGTTGAAGGTATTTCTCAGGCACAGCTTACGGCTTTGCTGCTCGTGGCAGTATTCGGGATAAGGCTCTTCCAGCTCTCAGGAGACATCTTTGGAGAGAGTAAGGGGGATTAATTAGTTTGCTGCTATGAGAAGAATTCTGATAATAGGACTGGGGCAAGTTGGAAACTTTCTCTCAAGAGAGCTTTCCAAGAGTCAGGAAGTGGTGGTCATTGAAAAAGACGCTGAGCTCATAGCGAAGGCCAAGGAGACTCAGGATGTCTTGGCAATTGAAGGAAACGGTGATGATCCCGCTGTGTTGAGAAAGGCGGAGATAGAGAAGACCGATATAGTTCTTGCGGTTACCGGAGATGACAGAGTGAATATACTTGCTTCGTTTATCGCCCAGTCCTCTGGAGTTAAGAAAATAGTCGCTGCGGTAAAAAACGTGAAATATGCCGAATACGCGGGAGTCATACCGAATTCGAACATCTCTGTAATAAGTTCAAGCAACATAATTTCCGAAAAAATAAGCGCGCTTATAAGTGCTCCTTTCGCGGGAAGGGTGGAATTTTTCGCAAGCGGACAGATAGAGCTTCTGAAGTTGAGGGTGGATGAAGGGGTTCCCATAATAAACCAGAAGCTTAGAAACTTTGTCAGTAGCCCAAGGAACTGGACTTTCGTCGGGCTACTTCGGAAGCACAGGATAACTATTCCACGAGGGGATACGGAGCTTCGCGCGGGAGATTTTGTCTTTGCTCTAGGCGTTCCCTCAGCACTTGAAAAGCTGAAGAAGCTTCTCAACCTGAAAATACAGAAGGTCAATTCCATTATCATAGTCGGTGCAGGCAGGGTAGGGTGCGAAGTGGCTTCTGCGCTTCATGAAAAAGGACTTTCCGTGAGACTTATTGAAAGCGACAGCGCGAAGGCAAGAACTGCGGCGGAGGAACTTGTTGGAGTAATGGTCTTTGAAGGTGACGGAACAGATCTTGAGATACTCAAGGAGGCCGGGGTTGAAAAAAGCGATTATCTACTTGCTCTTACGGGTGATGACGAGAACAATGTGCTGAGTGCCCTTCTCGCGAAAAATCTCGGTATTGACCGCTGTACAGTACTTTATTCAAATCCCGATTACACGGAAGTTCTTGAGGCTATAGGAATCGACAGGACAATAAGCGTAAACATGGCCGTGGCAAACGGAATTCTGAAATCTCTTCATCTTGCAGGAGAGGCAAACGTATCGCTTCTTTACGAGGGGGCGGCGGAAATCCTTGAATTTGACGTGAACGAGCATACGAAAATTCTCGGCGTGGAACTCTCCGAGTGCAAAATGCCCCATGATTCTGTCATAGGTGTCTGCATAAGGGACGGGAAACCTATATTTCCAGGCGGGGATTTCGTCGCGCAGATCGGGGACCGGCTGGTAGTGTTCTCCCTACCCACAGCCACGCAAAAAGTTGAAGAGATACTGGTCTCGTGAACGTCAAGTTTTGTTTTCAGATCACGGGGAAATTCGTGATGTACCTCGGGCTTCTGATGCTCGTGCCGGCTATCTGCACGCTGTTTTATCAAGAGGACGATCTTTTCACCTTTCTTGTCTCGGCACTTGTGACATCGCTTGTGGGATTTTCTTTTATGTTCATTTTCCGCGTTTCTGAAACTCCTTCTGAAATACGAAGAAGGGAAGGCTTCCTGATCGCGGCGCTCTGCTGGATATTTGCGAGCGTTTTTGGCGCTATCCCTTACTATGTTTACGGGGTGTTCGCCAGTCCGGTCGACGCACTTTTTGAATCAACCGCTGGTTTTACAACCACCGGAGCCACTGCCCTTGCTTCAATTGAGTGGCTTCCCAAGGGAATTCTTTTCTGGAGGAATTTCACTCAGTGGCTTGGCGGCATGGGGATAATAGTTCTTGGAATTGCTATTTTCCCAAAGCTTTTTGTCGGCGGGGCGCAGCTGATGGGGCTTGAGACTACCGGTCCTACTAAGGAGAAGTTCGCCCCGAAAATAGCGGAGACGGCCAAGAAACTCTGGATTGTATACGTTGCACTTACAGGGGCACTTGCGATACTTCTTGTTTTCGGAGGAATGAATTTTTTTGATGCCCTAACTCATTCTTTCAGCACTCTCTCCACCGGGGGCTTTTCCTGCAGGGACGCAAGCATAGGAGCTTATGACAGCGTTTACATACATGGGCTGATAACGTTTTTCATGTTTCTCGGTGGAACCAGCTTCATACTTCATTTCTATTTTTTTACGGGAAAACCCGGGAGGATGTTCAAAAACTCCGAGTTTCGCTTCTATCTGTTTTTCGTCGTTGCGGCAACCATGTTTATCGCAATGGAACTTCTGCAGAACGGCGTTTACGGAACTTTCTCCGAGTCACTACGCTATGCGTCTTTTCAGGTGGTTTCGATTATCACCACAACAGGGTTTACCACAACAGATTTTGACGCGTGGCCTGCTTTTGTGAAATGGGTGATTTTCATGTTGATGTTTTTCGGTGCATGTGCGGGGTCAACTTCCGGGTCTGTAAAGGCTCTGAGAATCATGGTGCTTTTCAAAAAAGCGCACAGTGAGATACAGAGACTTGTTTATCCAAATGTTGTTTCCCCTATAACGATAGAGGGTAAACCCATAAGTGAAAAAGCTCTCTCCAGCATAACAAGTTTCTTTATACTCTATATTTTTCTCTGTGGCTTTGTAGCTCTTGTCATTCTTATGCTTGAGGACATATCCCTTGAGTCCGCCGTTTCAGCCGCTGCCGCGTCCATAACTAATGTCGGACCTGCTTTTGACGAAGTCGGTCCGAACAGTCACTACTCCCACCTTGGATCTCTTACTAAAGTCATCCTGTCACTGGCAATGATTATAGGCAGACTTGAACTCTACACCATTTTAGTGCTCTTCATGCCGTCTTTCTGGAAGAGGTAGGAGAGCAAGACTTGGGAAACCGAAACCATATTGTTTTGAAACAGCCTCAGCACCTTGCTTCTACACAATTGGGGACAGCGGAATGTAGCCTAAAACGGGTATTATGTGGTAGTATTTCAAGCTTTCTCTCCCGCTTCCATCGGGTATCTATTTTTACGGTTTTGTTTTTAGGGCAAAATGGAGATTATAATTGACCCCAAGCAGCCTCTGGATTATGAGACCTCGGCTGGCATTGGAAATTTTGACGGCATTCATCTCGGACATAGAGAGATAATAGATGCTGTAAAACGTCTCTCGCGAGGAAGTTCCACGCGTTGCTGTGTAATCACTTTCGATCCCCATCCACAGAAAGTTCTGGGCAGAAAGAATGTTCCCCTTATCTTCCCAACTGAGCACAGATTCAAGATGCTTGAGGCCACCGGAATTGATGCAGTTATCTGTCTTGCCTTCACTCGTGAGCTCTCAAGGGTAAGTGCGGAGAATTTCGTAAAAGACATTCTTGTCAAGAGACTGAGGGTAAGAGACGTAGTTGTGGGTCCGGGATTCTTTTTCGGACACAAAAGGAGCGGAGACGTAAATGTTCTGCGGTCCATGGGAGAGAGCCATAGTTTTAACACCGTAGTTGCCGAAGTGGCCAAGGTCGGGGACCGTGCGGTAAGCAGCAGCGCTGTAAGAGACTTTATACGCGAGGGGGAGATCAGCGAGGCAAACAGGTTTTTCGGTTACGATTATCATATAGAGGGTTTTGTCGTGGAAGGTGAGAAAAGAGGCAGGAAACTGGGTTTTCCAACGATTAATCTTGATACTAAATGGGAGATTCTTCCAAAGCCGGGCGTATACGCTACCTACGTCAGGCTCCCTGACCGTTTCCATGAAAGCATCACAAACATAGGAGTTCGCCCGACGTTTGAGGAGAGCAGGCTTACAGTCGAGACTCACATTTTTGATTTCAGGGACGATCTTTACGGGAAGAAAGTAAGGGTTAATTTCGTCAAAAGGCTCAGAGATG
>JAPOSJ010000143.1 GCA_026709745.1 Candidatus Dadabacteria bacterium
TAAGGTTGGAGGAAGGACTTATGCTTCAACAAGAAGGGCTTCAGGGTCTTCTATGAGCTCCTTTACCCTTACCAGAAACTGCACGGCCTCCCTTCCGTCGACTATCCTGTGATCATAGGATAGTGCCGTGTACATCATGGGCCTTATAACTATGTCCCCATTAACCGCCACGGGCCTTTGCTCTATTTTGTGAAGTCCTAGTATAGCTACCTGCGGCGGGTTCAGTATGGGAGTACTCATGAGGGATCCATATACTCCTCCGTTTGTTATGGTGAATGTTCCACCGAAAATCTCATCAAGCGAAAGTGTGTTCGAATTTGCCTTCTCGGCAAGTTCCTTTACTTCTTTCTCTATCTGCGCGAAGTTTTTCCTGTCAGCTTCCCTTATTACCGGAACTACAAGTCCTCCCTCTGCTCCAACGGCTATTCCGATATCATAGTAGTCCTTGTAGACTATCTCGTCGTCTTGAATCTCGGCGTTTATTTCCGGAAACAGTCTGAGAGCCCCTATGGTAGCTTTTATGAAAAACGAGGAAAAACCTAGGTTTACCCCGTATTTTTCGCGGAAAGCCTCTTTTTTTCTTGATCGAAGCTCCATCACATTCGACATGTCGATTTCGTTGAAAGTGGATAGTATTGCCGCTGTCTGCTGAGCTTCAACAAGGCGTCTTGCAATAGTTCTACGCCTCCGGGACATCTTCACCCTTTTTTCCCTGCTGGCAGTGAGTTGAGAGAGGGAGGGAAAAAGATCGGGTGATACCGCACTTTCGGGTTCTTTCCCCACGGAAGGCTCCTCGTGTTGGGGCTGCGGAACCTGTTCCGGAGTTTTTCTGGATTCGATGTGTTTTTCCACATCGTCCTTGGTGATCCTGTTTCCCGAAGCGGGAACCTCCGATAGGTCTATTTCGTTTTGCTCTGCTATGTTCCTTGCTACTGGGGTTACCTTGGTCGGCAGTTCTTGGCTTTCCTTCGGGCTGGGGGTTTTATCTGCGGGCTTCTCTTCAGTTTGTTCCTTGCTCTTTTCATTTCTGGCTGACAACTTGGCTTTTGCCTCAGGAGCAGGCATGTCCTCTTCAGTTTTAAGCTCAATTGTTCCCAAGACATCTCCTACTTCCACATCCTCATCGGCTTTTTTAGCTATTGAAGCAAGAATTCCGGCGGCTTCTGCGGCGACTTCAAAGTTCGCTTTCTCGGTTTCAAGCTCAACAACTGTTTCCCCGAGCTTTACAGTTTCTCCCTGCTGCTTTGTCCACTTTATTATTGTCGCTTCTATTACGGAGTCCCCAAGGTGGGGAACGACGATGTTTTTAGCCATTTTCTTCCTCGCTTGAGCGTTAGTTTCAGATATCCCTGTGCCAAGTTATTCCGCTTTCTTCATTCCCTTCCACTACCTTGTCTATGCTGAACGCCTGTTTTATAAGCAGGTCCTGGTTGTATTTATGCATGGAGGAAAGTCCTTCGGAAGGGCTTGAGTAGCGCTTTCTTCCTATGTAGCTGAGCGGAAGCCGTTTCTTGATGATTTTTCTTCTGAAAAAAGGCAGCATGTATTTCCATGCCCCAGCGTTCTGCGGTTCTTCCTGGACCCAGACCACTTCTTCAAGTTTACCATACCTCTCCAAAACGGCGCTTACCTCTTCCTTGGGTCTTGGGTAGAGCTGCTCGATTCTTGCTATCGCTACATCGGGGGACTTGGCCCTGAGCTTGCTTGATATAAGGTCGACGTATATCTTGCCGCTGCAGAATATTAGTCTCCTTGCCTTCTTTGCAGCCCTGGAGCTCATTGGGTCGTCAATTACCGGGAGCCATCTTCCCTCGGAGAGATCTCTCAAAGAGGAATTTACCATCGGGTTTCGAAGAAGCCCCTTAGGTGTCATTACTATCAGGGGGAGGGGATCTTTTTCAAGCAACAGAGCTTGGCGGCGGAGCACGTGGAAGAACTGTGCCGTGGTTGTGCAGTTTACTATCCTTATATTGTATTCGGCAGCCGACATCAGGAACCTTTCAAGCCTTCCGCTTGAGTGGTCAGGGCCCTGTCCCTCGTAAGCGTGCGGCAGGAGGAGGACCATAGAAGGGGTCTGTCCCCATTTTGCCCTTGCCGAGACAAGATATTCATCCACTATGGTCTGCGCTCCGTTTATGAAGTCTCCGTACTGAGCTTCCCATATGACAAGACAGTTTGTTTTCTCAATGCAGTATCCGTACTCAAAACCTAGGCAGGCGTTTTCACTAAGCGGGCTGTTTTTTACTTCAAACGCCGCCTTGGCCTGCGGGATTTTCTGCAGGGGAATATGAGTTGTGCCGTCCTGAGAGTCGTGAAGCACCGCATGGCGATGGCTAAAAGTTCCTCTCTCGCAGTCCTGCCCTGTAAGCCTGATGGGAATCCCCTGTGCGACTATAGATGCGTATGCAAGTTCTTCGGCCATGGCCCAGTCAATTGTTTTTTTCTCTGGGTCGTCAAGAGCATTCTTTCTTCTGTCGCGTATCCTGGCAATTTTCGAATTTACGATAAAACCCTGCGGAACCGTAAGAAGCGAGTCGTTCAGTTCCCGCAGTGCCTTGTCCTCAAGCCCGGTAACCGTTTTTTTCGCTATTCCCTGCTCGGGGGAGGGTGGCGTTGATTCTTCCGGAGATTCATCGGGAGAGATCGACTCGAATTCCCCGGTAATCTTCGCGATATATTTTTCCCGAATCTGTTCTACTTGTTTTTCTGTTACAGTTCCTTTTTCTGCAAGTTTCCCGGCCCAGATATTCAGCACTCTTGGGTGCTCGTCTATTTTTTTGTATGTCATGGGCTGGGTAAATCCTGGTTCGTCCGCCTCGTTGTGTCCATATCGTCTGTATCCTACAAGGTCTATCAGGAAATGTTTCTCAAACTTGGACGTGTAACCAAAGGCCAGACGTATTGACTCTATGCAGGCAACAGGGTCATCGGCATTCACGTGGACAATAGGTATCTCAAACCCCTTTGCCAGATCACTTGCGTAGAGGGTGCTTCTGCTGTCAGAGGGAAGAGTGGTGTAGCCAAGCTGATTGTTAGTGATTATGTGTATCGTTCCGCCAGCGCGGTAGCCTGGAAGGGCCGAGAGATTAAGTGTTTCCGCATTTATTCCCTGTCCCATGAATGCCGAATCCCCGTGAATCTGCACCGGTATTACCACCGAGGGATCAAACTTAGGATTGCCTGCTGTAGCATCGCTTGTCCCACAGGCCCTCGACATCCCCTGCACTACCGGGTTTACCGATTCAAGGTGGCTCGGATTGGGTGCCATGGTGATTCTCATCTTGCGGTCAAGCATCTCTCCCGTCGGAATGTCACGTCTTACAGCTTCATGGTACTTCACGTCTCCAGTCCATCCCATGTCGTCGGTAAAATCTCTTACAAGAAGCGGGTCCTTGAACTTGAGCAGCGTATACTTGTATTCCTTGTCCATCACGTGGTGCATCACATTTAGCCTTCCTCGATGCGCCATTCCAAGGATTATCTGGTGTATGTGGGACTCTATGGCAAGGCGTATAAGTTCGTTGAGCATCGGCACCAGCATGTCGACACCTTCTATAGAGAACCTGAATTTTCCTGGAAATATCCTGTGGAGAAAGCTTTCGAATACTTCTACCCTTGTAAGAGTGTCAAGAAGCTCCACTTCATCCACGGGATTAAGAGGAGGACGGTAAACACCTGACTCTATAGCACCCCTCATCCACCTTCTCTCCTCGGCTTCATAGATGTGGTCGTAATTGTATCCGATGGTGGAGGAGTAGATTCTTCTCAGCTTTCTTATTCCGTCAAGGGCGTCAAGCGAGTTCTGCGAAAGGGGCCATCCTACAAGTGTGGGAGGAAAGTCTCTGAGTTCCTCCTCCTCAAGCCCGAAGGTTTCTGCGTGCAGGGTGAGGTCTCCGCGAACGGGACCCCCGAGAGGGTCTATTCTGCTTTCCAAGTGGCCGTGACGTCTTATCGCCTGGGCCATATTAGCGATCGCTACTGCTTTGTTTACGTCCCTTACAGGTGATTGGTTGAACCCGTTTTTTTCTATCTCGGGCTCTATCCCTACCCTGAGAGATGAGTATTTGCTGTCGGGTTTCCACCCTTTGAAAATAGTTTCAGTGGCGGGATCAACTGAAGAAGGGTCTCTTACGTAACGTTCGTAGAGATCCATAACATAGCCTGAATTGAGTCCGTGAAAGCTTTTCCAGATGTCCATGCATTTTCCTTGGAATTATAAGGTATGAGAGCCTTAACTGGCTGAAAATTTGATCCACACCGACGATAATTCCGTCTGCTCTGAACGGTAACGGCATAGAATCATAGCATAAAAAAATATAAAGCAAACAAGGTTTTTTCGGCTTCGTCAAATAATCTGATCCTTCAGGGGCTTTGCCTGATTTCTCCCGATAGAACTTATTCCGACTTCAAGGATCTGTTCAGAGAAGACCTCCTATGGAGTTTCCGTCAGGGGACAGAGCCTCTTCTGCATTTTTGAGAAAACTGTTTTTCGCCTGTGCGCTTACTGCCGCTTTGGCTGTGCTATTAAAAGAACAGAACAGTGAACCTAAAAGACCGTGCTTCAAATAGTATGTCAACCGCATGTCAATTCGCGCCGTGATTACCATAGTAGAACCGGAGTTGCCAGTCCGTCAGTGCACCTGTGTCAGCGGCAGCGATGTCTGCCACGTGCAGGGTCCATGTGCCGTTGGGACTCTCTCCGTAGAATGCGTTGCTGAGCAGGTGCCAGTCGGAGATTCCGGCAGAGCCCTTGAGTGGGCTGTTGAAAGGTGGACTGAGCACACTTTGTGTGCCCGCGGGCGAGCCTAGAGTAATGCCAAGATCAAACGCGTCGCCTCCTTGGACAGTAATAGTGAGCACTACCGCCTCAATGTCTGCGTCTTCAGGGAGACCAGAAACTTCCATAGTGGCGCTGACGCCAGCCCCGTCCGCATCGGGGATGTCCACCGATAGTTTTTCCTCCGTTGCCGCCTTGAACCATTCTGATTCAATCAGAGTGCCGAGGCTGTCAGCGGTGTAGTTTTCTGCCATCGCGACCGCGGCATCGATGTCGACCGCACCGAAACCGTACCAGTTGTGGAAGTTGAAGCCGGCGGCATTTGTCTGCCAGGTGTGCTGGAGGATGTAGGGTGTGCCCTTGAATGCAGCACGAACTTCGGCGATATCCGAGTCTATTCTGCGCGCCGTGCTTGCCAATATGTGCTTCACGTCTCTCCAGGTCAGTGTTTGTTTGATCCCGAGAAGAATGGCGACGGCGCCTGAGACCGCAGGAGCCGCAGAAGATGTACCGCTGAAGGCACTGACGTAGTCGCCGTCCCGATTTAATGGGTGATCGCTGGTCAGGCGATTTTCCGACAAAATGCTGAAGCCCGTGAGCGGACCGGCTTGGTCAGTGGTGATCATTGCCGGGGATTTGATGCCGTCCTCGCCAGAAGGGCCTACTACCCACAGGTTGGCACCGGCACTGGAATAAGTTGACTTCTCATCGTCAGCATTGAAGCCTCCAACGACAACCATCCAAGGCAAGTTCTGGTCGGGGTCCGTGCTGGTGCCCGCGCAACCGATTTCGTTCTGGAGCGGATGGAGCTGCTTACAATCATTAAACGCATTACCGGCCGCCTTTACATACAACGCACCCCGGCCTGAACGAAGCTGTTCAACTCCCATTCTTAGCACGCGTGCGAGTTCTTCGTCTGCGTTCTTGATTCCGCCGATATCTAAACCGAAACTCAGGTTAAAGACATCCACACTCGCCGAATCTGGTTCACTTGTGCTCGCTCCAAGGCTCTTAAGAAGTGCGATTTCTGCTGCCATGTCGTGATCACCGGACTCATCAGGCACCGCTTCGGTCGGGTTGAATCCGACAAGAGTAACCGCCGGTGCCACACCCCTCCCACCGAAACCATTGTTGGCGGCAGCTGCGGCGATCCCGGCCACGCTGGTGCCGTGGTCTCCGGCTGAGGCAAAGTTGTAGGGGTCATCGGAAGAAGCACCTTGCCGGGCGCTTGCGCTGAAGTTGAACGACCCGCCTGCCGCTGTGTTGGCTGCCAGGTCCGGATGGCATATTTCAAGCCCCGTATCGACTACCGCGAGCTTCACTCCGGCGCCGTTGTGGCCCATGTTGATGGCTTTGGTCATATTTAAGTCGGCCCCGGGAGTTCCTCCGCGGTTCGAGAAAGCGGCCTGACCGGTGTTTTTCAGGTGCCACTGCTGGTCGAACAGCGGATCTCCACCCTCTGGTGCGGGGTTTCGTGTCGGTGCTTTGCATTGCACGAGGAGCCCGCCCTCTGAATTGGTGACGAAACTCATCACAACCACATTAGAGTATTCCTTGCCCAACTCAAATGATGTTGGAGCCTCGTCCAGCCATATGCGCAGGAAATAGCGACTCTCGGGTGCCAGTGCATTCAAAGGCAGTCTGAACAGGCGCAGGTTGGGTAAGAAAAGAAAGTCTAGCGGATCGTCAGAGGATGGAGATACTTCACAGGGGTTCATGACTGGTCCGGACCCATTGCCCGAAGAATCCTCAGAAGGACCATAGCACTCGCGGATAGTCCTGATGTCCGAGATGAAAGTCGGGTCCGTGGACCACTCCGCTACTAGGGGCACGGCTTTGGGGGAATCGTCGGGAATCTCCGCGATCACTGTGGCGACGACGTCATCCTCCTCGACATTGAACCCTAGCATTGTCAGTCCCAGCGTGGATTCCGGCTCGTCATTAGCAACGGATTTGTCTACTTTGGCCGCAGGGCCGTCGATCACACTAATGGAAATGAAAGAGGGTTCGCCGACCCGCACGTTACCCGTGATCGTGCCCAAACCGACCTCAATCGTTTCGTTACCTTCTTTTTCAAAGTCACGGTAAATGCCTATTTCCGTACTTGCCGAAGTGATGCCCGGCGGAAACTGAATCTCATCTTTACTTACTGCGTAGTCGTCGTCCCGGGTGGCAGATCCAGCCAGACTCAAGGCCACCGAGACGGGTTCGGAAACGGGTACATCAAGCCCTAGGGTTAACCGTAACTTCGGATTGGCGCTCTCCTCAACGCTAGAGTCGCCAGAAAGCACCAATGTGACGTTTGCTGAGGGGTCAGACGTTGGTT
>JAPOSJ010000221.1 GCA_026709745.1 Candidatus Dadabacteria bacterium
ACCTCGGGATGGAACGCCACGTGGAATATGTTCCGCCACTTTTCAACCATCCCCTTTTCTTAGAGTGCTCTGCGGCAAAGGTGACGGAACAGATGCGTGCTGTTCCAAAGGACAGGCTCGATACCACCATGCTGGTTTTTACCGCTCACAGCATTCCCCAGAGAATGTCAGATTCATCTCCTTATGCCTTGCAGTTTGAAACTTCCTCCATGCTGGTGGCGGACAGAGTTGGGCACAAGAAATGGATGATTGCCTACCAGAGCAGAAGCGGTTCTCCGAACGAAAAATGGCTTGAGCCAGACATATGCGAAGTTATAGAGAAACTTGCCGACAAAGGATTCACTGATATCGTAATTCAGCCGATAGGATTTCTCTGCGATCATATCGAGGTGCTTTTCGATATAGGGGTTGAGGCAACCGAGGCCGCGCGCGAGTGCGGGGTGAATATTTACAGGGCTGAGACTGTAAACGATGATGACCGCTATATAAGAGCACTAGGCGACGGGGTGCTGAGGCTTATCGATTCAGAAAACTCCGCACAACAAGTAAGATAGTTCTGTATGAAAGTCGCGATTGTCGGCGCGGGAATCTCGGGTCTTTCCTCTGCCCACTATCTGAGAAAACTTTGTAGTGAGGGCAATGTTCCCCTTGAACTTGTTCTTTTTGAGGCTTCCCCGCGTCCGGGTGGGGTTGTAGATACCTTAAAGAATGGGGACATGGTTCTTGAACTTGGACCTGATTCATTTATAACGTCAAAGCCCTGGGCACTTGATCTCGCAAGAGATCTTGGAATCGAGGATTCACTCATCGGGGTTGGGTACGGCTGCAAAAAAAACACGTTTGTGTATCAGGCAGGAGAGCTTCATGCGCTTCCCCAAGGTTTTTTCTTGATGGCTCCCTCGAAACTTCTGCCTTTCCTACGTTGTGGGCTTTTCAGCACCGGAGCAAAGATCAGGGTACTTCTTGAACCCCTAGTTCCGCTCGGAGGGGACGGTGATGAAAGTGTCTGTTCGTTTGTACGAAGGAGATTCGGAAGGGAGATATTTGATAAGGCGGCTCAGCCTCTTCTGGGTGGAATTTACATGGCCGATCCCGAAAAGCTGAGTCTTTTATCCACAATGCCGCAGTTCCTCGAGATGGAAAAGCGAAGCAAAAGTGTCCTTGTGGACCTTATACGGAACCCTCCGACGTCCCGGGGAGAGAGCGGTGCAAGGTACGGACTTTTTCTTACCCCGGTGGAAGGTATGTCTGTTATAGTCGAAAAACTTTGCGGCAGTGCAGAATTTGCTAGAAAACATTATAAGACTCCAGTGGTTTCACTTAAAAAATCGGAAAGAGGGTGGCTTATCGTTTCTGACAGTGGAGAAGAGGAATTTGACGCTGCAATCCTGTCTGTTGGTGCCGACGCTGCTGGCCTGCTTCTTTCTGATATCGATCCACAGCTTGGAACCGGACTCTCTGGCATTCATTATGTTTCTTCTGTCGTTGCGGTTCTTGTTTTTGATAAGAAAGATTTCCGCGGTCTTCCTGATGGCTTGGGGATTATAATTCCTTCCAAGGAAGGAATGAATCTCGTAGCGTGTTCTCTTTACAGTAGCAAGTTTCCCGGAAAATCCGGGAGTGGAAAAGTAGTGATAAGATGTTTTCTCGGAGGAGAACTTAACCCTGACGCGGTGTTTTGGGATGAGGAAGAGATAAAATCTGTCTTAAGGGAAGAACTTACAAGAGTTTTCGGATTCGATAATGATCCGACGGAGATTTATATCAGGAAATATAAAATGTCTATGCCGCGTTTTGCATTAGGGCACAAAGATGATATCTCAGTGGTTATGCATCGGCTTTCACGCCATCGAGGTCTAGCTCTCTGCGGAGCAGCTTACCTTGGCGTTGGCATTCCTGATTGCGTGCACTCGGGAATAATTGCCGCCAGAAAAATTCATATGGATATGATTCGCTGATATATAGAAGTATTGCAGGTTTTTTACTGCCGAATCTGTTTTCTAGCTGATTCACGAGTTCATTAAAACACGTGTTTCTTCTCTTGATGTTCACAAAAAAATTTCCTGTGTCATAATTAACCGGACAATTGCCGCCGATGTAGCTCAGTCCGGTAGAGCAGCTCATTCGTAATGAGCAGGTCAGGGGTTCGAATCCCCTCGTCGGCTGTATGTATTTCTACCTCGTCGACCAACTCCGTGATACAGCCAATGGCGAGTCTTTTATCAAAGGAACGTATCGTTAGGGGCCCGGAATTCAACCGCTGGCTCGCTGTGCCTCCGTCTATTGCGGTTCACCTCTGCATTGGTTCCGTTTACGCTTGGAGCATATATAATCCCGCATTAATTGAGGTGCTTGGTGTTACCACTGGAGCAGCGGACGACTGGACTCTGCGTCAGGTAGTGTGGATATTCAGTGTCGCAATTGTGTTCACTGGGCTTACGGCGGCGTTTGCCGGCAAATGGGTTGAGGATGTGGGACCACGCATGGTCTGTGTTATGGCGGCGTGTTTCTGGGGAGGTGGCTACATAATCAGCAGTCTCGGCGTTACTCTGCATCAACTGTGGCTGATTTATTTGGGTTACGGCGTGATTGGCGGTATAGGTTTGGGGCTTGGTTATGTTTCTCCTGTAAGCAATTTAATTCGCTGGTTTCCGGACCGACGAGGCCTTGCTGCCGGAATGGCAATTATGGGATTCGGTGGCGGTGCGATGGTTGCTGTGCCGCTTAAGGAATTCTTTCTCCAGTACTTTTATAGGGCGCCTCAATACCTGGGGACGGCTGATGCTGTCGATATGATAACTCACTCGGGCCGACGCTTTGCCGAAGTCGGTGGTCAGCTCAAAGAAGTTGTCGTTGCGGGAGCTTCTGAGGCAGTACATATCCTAACACCAGGAACTGAAGCGTTGGGTGTGTATGTGGTTGGCACCGGTTCCGCGGGAGTTGCCCAGACCTTTCTTTTCTTCGGAGTGGTTTATTTTCTTGTGATAATGGTATCGGCGTTTTTGTACCGTGTCCCGGTTCCGGGTTATAAACCGCGGGGATGGAAACCACCGGTCGACAGAGATTCCAGTAAGCAAATGATCAGTCAGAAAGATGTGCATATTGATCAGGCGTTAAAAACTCCTCAGTTCTATCAGGTGTGGATTATACTGTGCCTTAACGTTACAGCCGGCATCGGGATTATTTCTGTCGCCAAGACAATGATGACCGAGATATTCAGTAACACGCTTCCCGATATTGTTGACGTTGCCTTTGCAGCCACTTATGTCCTGATGATTGGCATGTTCAACATGCTGGGGCGCATTATATGGGCGAGCGCCTCCGATAAACTGGGGCGGCGCAATACGTGTTCGATATTTTGTCTGATAGGGTTTTTGTTGTATTTGTCCATTCCTGTAGCCGCCCATCAGGTGAATCTTAACCCTTCTATTTTCTGGCTATTAATGTTTTATGCGGCGACCATGATAATTTTTACTTTCTATGGAGGTGTTTTCGCTACAGTCCCGGCATATCTTGCCGACCTTTTTGGTACTCGTTACGTCGGTGGCATCTATGGACGCTTACTGACTGCCTGGAGCGTCGCCGGCTTGCTTGGTCCTCTGGTGGTTACATCGCTTAGGGATCGTTCGCTTATGGCCGAAATCAATCGCCTTGCCAAGAGAGTATCGCCAGATGAGTTCGTCAAGACTTTCGGAGCCGGGGTTAATGATCTCGAGATACTAGTGCAAAATAAAACCGTAACACTTGCGAAACTGATGAATATAGCGCCTGAGGGAACAGTAGACCCGACGTCTTCGTTATACAACTCGACTATGTATGTGATGGCAGGGTTATTAATAATCGCTTTGATAAGCAATCTTCTGATAAACCCAGTTCACGAAAAACATCATATAAAGGACTGATATGTGCTAGAGTAGAATGTAGGGAAGGTGCCATGAAAACAGTTACAAGAAACTAAAGAAGGAATTCTTCCCTGAGAGTTAGTGGGTAATTTAGAAAGATACTCTTAGGAGTGCTTAATGATCTTAAGCACATATTCGCAGGTATACGAGCCAGTTCCGGGTGGCTGAGAAAACAGAGGTATCAAAAGGTTGTGAACAACACAAACTGCAACAATGGTAGGTCTGTCTGGCAACTTGCGTCCCAACATTTCCGTGGAAAAACCGCTTGTACTGGAAACAAGTGTAGCGTGCGGAGTCAGTGGAAGATTTTTGCGAAATACTCCCTGAATTCGTTACTAGATAGGCTGGTCTGTCTGGAGAGTTTTTCGAGAATAGCAGGTGTTTCAAGGTCGTTGCGAACTAACTTGATCATGTATTTCTGCGCAACTTCATACGCTTCTGTAGTCTTGTCCATATATCTTACTTTGATACTGTTTGTCTTTTTGTCCAAAAGCTCTTGAAACGGTGTCGCCTGTATTTTTCCCCTTCTCACATATACAAGAGCACCGTCTCCTTCTCCGCTGAGCAGGTACTTTACAGCACAGTAGCCGAGCTTACGAGTATAATCGACGTCAAATGGAATCGGATTGGCCGAGCGCATTTCATAGCCAAGCCTCTTGTGCACCAGTTCCGCTTCGACCCCTTTTTCGTAGAGTTTTTCGCTAAGAGTGTTTTTCAGAAGCTGGCCGAAGTTGACATCCGCGTATTTTATTCTTCCCAAGCTGTCCTTATCCATAAGTCCCAGGTCAACGGGGTCTATCATGTCAAGTATCCCTTCAGCCAGTATGGCCACTCCATATTCTCTCCCCATGCTCATTCTTTTTATTATGGAGCCCTCAAGAATGGCTACGATTTTCTCAAGGGGAACTCTTTTTTCTTCGAAATCTTCTGGGATTATCGTTATTGTGGCTCCTACCGACTGCCCAATTCCCAAGGCCAAATGGCCGGTTCTTCTCCCCATCGTTATAACAAGAAACCACCTGCCCGTAGTTTTTGCCTCTTCCATAATATTATTCATTATTTTCGCCCCGACATCCCGTGCGGTCTCGAATCCAAAGGTTGCTATGTAGTCGGGAAGGACGATATTGTTATCTATTGTTTTGGGTAAGTGGGCTATTTTGACTTTTCCCTTAAAGTGTTCATGAAGGGTTTTTGCGAGGAACATAGTCCCGTCCCCACCTATGGTTATCAGGTTGCCTATTCCGAGTTTCTCAATGGAGGAAATCGTGTTTCTGAAGGTTTCATCAGTTGCCAGAGGATTTTGTCTTGATATGCCGATAATGCTACCGCCTGTTGTATGAATCCTTGAAGTATTCTGGATATCAAGATTCAATACCTTTGATGTATCTCCTCTGGATATCCACTTGAAGCCGTCGAGAATTCCGATTACTTTCCTTCCCCTGTTTCTTGCCTCGATCGTGGCCGAGCTTATCACGCCGTTTATTCCTGGGGCTGGCCCTCCGGCGGCTATTATTCCTACGTTATCCATTGTTCTGCCTTTTACTGCCTCCCTACCATTCGGCTTTTTGTCCGGATCTGTATTTTTCGTAGGGATTTCTTTTTGTATAAAAGAACCCGCTTCCGGCCATGATGCCGCAGATAAACCCTGTCAGATGGGCCCACAACCCCTCGGCTTCCTCGTCACCAATATAGCCGATTTCAGTCAGAAACTGAATTGCAAACCAGAATATTATAAACAGATAAGCTCTTACACGTACGAAGTAGACAAACACCAGAACTATGAGAAGTGTAAAAATTCTCGATCTGGGAAAAAAGAGTATATATATTCCTAGGACGCCGGAAATCGCCCCGCTTGCTCCTATTACGGGAACTGTCGAGTGAGAGATTAAGATCACGTGGACAAATACGGCCACGAGTCCGCACACCAGATAGAAAAGCAGGTATCTTGCGTGGCCAAGAAGATCCTCGACTGCGTTTCCGAATATGTAGAGAAAAATCATGTTTCCACCTATGTGCAGCCAGTTCTCATGAATAAACATGGAACTGAAATATTTAGCTGTCCTGTCGAGAAATCCGTAGGCCTCAAGAGAGATTATTTTGCTGGGAACGATGCCATGCATCTGGTAAAACGCCTCAAGTGCTTCCCCTTGCAGGGAAAAGGCATAGACAAAAACCAGTATGTTGACGGCGAGCAGCCCGTAATTTACATAGGGTATGTTTTCGGTTTTTATTGTGCTTCTAATCGGTATCATTATCGTGATAATTATACTTAAGGCGCTTAAGGGTGGGAGTTAGGTTGAATTGCGAAAACACGGCACAGATGTTCTGATGAGGATAAGGACGGATATGGAAAAGATATTCAGCGGAATGAACTGCCTTCTTGTAAATGTCGGGGTGTTTAGCTCTGTTTCAGGTGAAGACCTCGGTATTTCTGCAAATCTCTCTCCGCACGAAATTCTCAGCGAGTTCCGTTCACTTGATACCGAAATTGTTTTTTACGGTTTAGGGGCAGAGGATTTTGCCTCGACAAGCGATTTTGGGGATATGATCACAAAAAACGGTCACAGCGTAACTGACAACCGCGCTTACGTTCGCACGAAGGCGAACGCAGGAGGCTGCGTGGTGCTGAGTTCAGAACTCTCTGATATGGATATCTTCCACCAAGATGTTTTTTCCGTAACTCCGGTTTCCGCTTCCCTTGACCTCAAAGCTGTTGCGAACTACGTATCTAATTTTAACGGAGAAGCGGTTTTCACGGAACTTGGAAACTTGATAGTCAGTTCAAAGAGCGGAAGAAGAGAATAGATCCTCAATGAAAGAAGCTGTGCGACTGTCGATGCTCATAAAAAAACAGGCACTTGCCCTGGGTTTTGATCTTGTGGGAATAAGTTCTGTCGAGAGTTATTATGGGGAAGCTGAGTTGTTTGAAAAGTGGCTAGGGAGTGGTTATGCGGGCGAGATGCATTATCTTGAGAGAGGACTTTCCAAAAGAGCGAATTTAAACGCGATTCTCCCGGGAGCTAGGTCGGTTATCTCCTGCGCCGTTAACTACAACACGGAAAATCCCCGCTCAACAGAAGTTTCAGGCGGCGGCTGGATATCGAGATACGCATGGGGAGATGACTATCATGATGTAATGGAAAAGATGCTCGGAGAACTTGCCGACTACGTAGTGGACACCTG
>JAPOSJ010000095.1 GCA_026709745.1 Candidatus Dadabacteria bacterium
GGAAGATTTCTCAGGTTAAGTACTCAGGGTGAGTATTCGTTAAGAGAACGACAGATACTCGACATCAGAGATGCAATAGAATGCCTAAGTTTAATCTTCTGAGTCCGATTCTTTCGTCACTCTCCGATGAGATTCTCGTGACGAAGTCAACACACGGTTGATGATAGTCGATGGGTGTTCATCGCCTTGCAGCCCGAAACCTTTAGATTCAAGTTCCAGCGATACCCGCTCGTTGTGCTCCCAGAATTCATTCTCAAGCCGCCTGTTCTCCTCTGGATCGTCAGAAACTATCCGCATGCTCCAATTATAGTTTTTGCCGTGAGCAAAACGGCATCCTCTGGATCGTCAGAAACTATCCGCATGCTCCAATATGAATTCAGCACCTTGGAACTGCCGTCGGCATATAGACGGACGTGCCGGTCGTTTGTCATGCGATGAGATGCATAATAATCAAGATAATCCCCAGCTTCGTCTCTACCAAACAGATACCAGATAGTCCATCCCCTCTTTACGATCTTGCCCCGTTGTTGGTTTTCGACAGCCTCTTTTGGAAGCTCTATCCCCCAAGTTTCAAAAGATTTATTGAAATTCACAATATGCTGGCCTACAGAACTGCTCATCTAACTTTTTCCTTGCATATTATCCTATTTCTCTCTTTTCCAAAGGGCATGTGGGCAATTTACCTACACACCTCTTTCTTGAGCAACCCTACATATTTGTCGGCAAGCCTTGTAGGTTCGGGAATCCTGAGACCTCGGGAACATTCAAGGGCAACTGCAACCGAGGTATCGAGATCGGTTCTGTTCCCAACAGACACGAAAACCGGTTTCACGCCGTCTCTGGTCCTTAAAGCGGCTCCAACAACTTTGCCGTCTCTCCCTCTCATCAAGGTTCTCTCGCCCTTCTTGAATCCCGGTTCACTGAAATCCCCGTACAGGCACTTCTTCGCAACACCTACTGCCAGAATATCAAGCAGAACACCGACATGACAGGCAAGTCCGAAGCCTCTTGGATGAGCAAGTCCGTGCCCGTCTATCATGATGATGTCACAGGGCTCGCTTAATTCGCCGAAGGTCTTTATGACGCAAGGCGCCTCTCTGAATCCTAGGAGCCCAGGGATATAAGGGAACACCTCATCTGAAACAGTCCATACCCTCTCGATCTCCTCAAGTTCGGGATAGGAGAAAAGAATCATTCCGCAGACAAGCTTTTTCTCCTTAACGCAGATAGCGATATCGGCACCGGCGATCGTGTGAATACGTTTCGGATCAGGGGTTTGCACCACCCTTCGGGAAAGCTCTTTCTGGATACGGAAAGCTTCTCTTGCAGAAACAGGTTTTGCGGAATAGAGTGTCTCAAGGTCTTTTATCAGGTCGCCTTTATTGCACATGGAAACGAAATCCCCGCTAAAGCTTACAGTGCTCACAAGCTTTACCTATAGGCGCTTGTCTGCCTGAGTTCTCGTTCTCACAGTAGCTGCAACCGTACTTGCCATAGAACCAAAGTACCGGATCAAGAGCCGCACTCGTTCCCGCGATCCGGTCCGGTCCACCTATATTGACCTCGGCGACCGCTTCACGGCAGGCTTCTTGTATTATCGGTTTTGCTTTTCTAAGATTAAATCCTTGCGTGTTTGCGATTCCCAGATTCTCCACCGCCCGACGGACCTGAACATCCACGGCTACGGGAATCTGTTCTATGCAATTTATTTCAGCTCCGCCCGGGTTGGCCATCATCCGAACCCACATTGGCCCTATCTTCGGACCGCGAAGAAGCGGGAACCTTGAGCGTCCCGTCTGGTCTCTGCTCCTAAGTGATTTCAGTAATTCCAAAGCGTCTCCAAATCCACTGTCTATTACCCGGCGGATCGGATTATCACCAATAATGAGACTGGCAGAGATAATGTGCCAGGCTTTTGAGTCCGGTCCGTGACGTTGACTTACGCGACTCTCACGCAGAAGTGACTTGAGGGTTCCTAGGGAAATTTTTTCTACCTCAGCAGGCTCAAAGAGTTCCGGATGTGACATAAAAAGCTCTGCTGCTGACTGCCAAAGACTATTTGCATCTCGTGCTCGGTCCATCGCCGAAACGAAAGTCAGAAACAGTTGTACTGTGCGTTCGGACTCGCCGGAAGCACGCATTCTCTTTGTAACTTCAACTTCTGGCATTTGTGACCATGGATCATAAGATGCTATACCTCTTTCAGATAAATTAAGTTTCGCGCCGTAGAAATCACTGGCAAGCATTTCGATTATTTGTGCATTAGAAGACATCTTGGAATTTGCAAAAGGAATCTCCATCATTTTTACAATGAACTCGTATCTAACGTTTCTTTGTACCACTTAAGCTGGAAACCAAAAGAATAATTGGCAAGCGGACGATGTACTAAAGCGCCAGCATCCTTCAGTCCTTTTTCCAGACCAAATTTAACATAGCGTTCGCCCGCATGAATCTCTATTTCTTTTCCTCTTAACATTGATTGCCTGGACACCAATTCATGTAGAACTTGCTGAGACCATTCGGAGCACTTCACTGCTGGAAGTTTATTAAGGGTTAAGTCGTATGGCTCTATTTCATCGTCAGGAGCCAGCAATCCATACTTGGCACTGAGTATATACCACGAACAACCCACTTATTCCGCATAAGCCCGTCGGAAATTCCAAAGTGGTGAGATATAGAGATCTTTGGCGAGGCTCTTACAGTTACGCTTCTTCTTAACACAACCAATCAGAATGACCTGAGGCACGCAATTTCTCTCCGAAATAACCTCTTCTATAGGCATTTTTCGAGCAATTACAAGGTTCGCACACCTTATGCCCTCCGATGTCGATATTTTTTCAAAACATAAAGACAGTTAGCTCTCATAGCACATTATAGCACTATCTTAAGTACCATGGAACAATACCCAAAGCAGGAAGAAGTTATGCATTGAAAAAAAGGGTAAGACTACAGATAGGAAGAAGTTAAGGCCATCTCGAATATACAACGACATACTTTGGTTTTCGTACAAGTCATAATTCATGTATTTTTAAAGGCAAATATTTACTTCTAACAAACTATAATGTTCTCATCTCAATCGGCTACATCTTTAAAAAAAGATGTTTTAAATATTCTGAAAGCCCAAGGATAGAAGATGAGTCGTTATGGTCTAATTTTGCCTAATAACGAGAAAGAAATATTACGAAAAACACACTTGCTTTCTAAAACTGAACGTCTACTTAAGCGAGAACAATTTATTCGCAAGTACTGTAACTTCGTTTGAGAATACCATAGAGATACCAGAAGAAATGTTTAAAAAAAATTTCAGAAAGCAAAAAATCCAAACTACAGAAGTCGAGATAAACACTGTTTGGGGAGGACAAGGAAAGCCCCTGCTTCTTCTGCACGGATATCCACAGACGCACGTCATGTGGCACGAGGTAGCACGTACGCTCGCCTCGAATTTTCTGGTTGTGTGCCCTGATCTCAGGGGTTACGGAGACAGCTCTAAGCCTGCTGGGAAAGAAGATCACTCAAACTATTCAAAAAGAACCATGGCCTCGGACATTGTGTCGGTGATGGAAACCCTCGGGTTCTCCGAGTTTTACGCCGCAGGACATGACAGGGGAGGCAGGGTACTTCACCGCATGTGCCTTGATCACCCCGAAAAAATTCTAAAGGCCTGTGTCATGGACATCGCACCCACCCACCATATGTTCACAACCGCCGACAAGAACTTTTCCACGGGTTACTATCATTGGTTTTTTCTTATCCAGCCCGACGGACTTCCAGAGAAAATGATAGGATCTGACCCGGAATATTACCTTCTTGAGAAGCTCAGACGCTGGAGCGCCCCCGGTGCAAAATTTCATCCCGAGGCCGTAAAAGAGTACGTTCGCTGTTTCAGCGATCCGCGCACAATTCACGCAAGCTGCGAAGACTACAGAGCTGCGGCATCCATAGATATTGTCCATGATGAAGAAGATATGGACGCCAGGATAACGTGTCCGCTTCTTGCCCTCTGGGGCAAAAAGGGATTCATTCACAGAACCTACGACGTGCTTGCCATATGGAGGGAAAGGGCAATCAGTGTTTCGGGAAAACCTCTTGACTGCGGCCACTTTGTCCCGGAGGAGAAACCCCAAGAGACCTCCGCGGAACTGCTGTCATTTTTCGGATAATGTAATTCCCCTTAGCATTTCAATTCCCAGACTATCCACTCTATCTGATACTTGCACCTTCCTACCGGAGTCCTTCGTTTCTTCTCTGCTCTCTTCAACCCTCTCGAACATATCCACTTTACTCTGAGCGAAACAATTATGAAACTTTTATTGATGCATGTACCGTCAATTTCCCGTTCAAATGTGTCCTTTATAATTCCCCTGCTTCGTATAGATTATCACCATGTCGAAAATGCTTTTCGTGATGGATCCGATCGAGTCCATAAACATAAACAAGGACACCACTTTTGTCATAATGCTTGAATGCCAGGCAAGAGGGCACGAAATTAGTTACTGCGAACTCAAGGATCTTTTCGTTAAAGACTCCAGGGCATGGGCGGATTCAACAGAGCTTCGCCTCAAGAAAAAAAGCGATTACTACTCCAAGGAATTAACTGTAACTTCTCTGCTTGATGACTTCGACATCGTATGGATGAGAAAAGATCCCCCATTCAACATGGATTATATCTACTCGACCTACATACTAAGCAGGGTTGACGAGTCCGAAACGCACGTGATCAACCATCCGGCTGGGATAAGGGAATCTAACGAGAAAATGTACAGCCTTAATTTTCCCGACTATATACCCCCTACCCTCGTCTCAAAAGACATAGAGAAACTGAAAGAATTTCTCTATGAAATCGGAGACGAGATTGTAGTAAAACCGCTTGACGGTTACGGCGGGGAGGGAATTTTTTTCGTAAAGTCTCATGACCCTAATCTTAACGTGATACTCGAGAGCATAACCAACTTCGGGCAGACCTACGTGATGGCCCAGAAATTCATAAAAGAGGTTTCACAGGGAGACAAAAGGGTTATAATTTTAAACGGTAAGCCCATAGGTGCTGTGATGAGGGTGGCCGCAAAGGGAGAATTCAGAAGTAATTTCCACTCCGGTGGACATCCAGAGAAAACCACGCTTACGGAAAGAGATCTCGAAATATGCGACGGCCTCAGGCAGAAACTCATAGAGGATCGGCTCTATCTGGTCGGAATCGACATAGTCGGTGGATATCTGACAGAAGTCAATACCACGAGCCCGACATGCGTCCAGGAAATAAATCTTTTCAGCGGTGTAAAGCTTGAATCACAGATAGTTGACTTTGCGGAGAATGTTATCAGCAGGGATGCAGAAAACACCTAGAAGTTTGGGGAAGTAAACCACCGCAGGACTCTGACAATGAAAATATCAAGAAAAAATGTGCTGGACACAGCCGAACTCGCGAGGCTTGAGTTCGATGAAGAGACACTTTCCAAGTTCACTCGTCAGCTTGGGGACATCTTAGTCCACATAGATGAACTTGCCGGGCTTGATACAAAAAACGTAGAGCCCACATCACATGTGCTCGAACTCTCAATCCCTTTTCGAGAAGACAAGGTGAATCAGCTAATAACGGCTGAAGAAGCCCTTAGTAATGCACCCAGCCAGGAAAACGATTTCTTCACTGTTCCAAAAGTCATAGAAGACCAAGGCTAACCCAATGTCCATTCCAAGAACCATAAAAGAGGCAGCCAAGTTAATAGAAAGAAAAGAGGCTTCCCCAGTTGAACTTGCCAAACTTTTTCTTAAGCGCATATCCTCTGAGGATGGAAAAATAAACTCTTACATAACTGTCTGGGAAGAAATGGCTTTGGAGTACGCAAGAAAAGCGGAAAAAGAAATATCCGAAGGAAACTATCTGGGTCCTCTGCATGGGGTCCCGATAGCACTTAAGGATATTTTTGTAACAAAGGACTCGCGTACCACCTGTGGGTCAAAAATGCTGCAGGATTTTGTCGCTCCTTATAATTCCACCGTAGCCGAAAAACTGATGGCAGCCGGTTCCATAGTACTCGGGAAAAACAACATGGATGAGTTCGCCATGGGGTCTTCAAATGAGACATCCCACTTCGGACCTGTAAGAAATCCTTGGGACACCGACAGGGTTCCGGGAGGATCTAGCGGAGGCAGTGCCGCCGCCACGGCGGCGAATCTATGCCTCGCATCAGTGGGAACAGATACGGGAGGCTCAATAAGGCAGCCAGGTTCCCTCTGTGGAGTAGTGGGAATGAAACCCACATATGGACGGGTAAGTCGCTATGGTATGATCGCGTTTGCTTCTTCCCTTGATCAGGCTGGACCTATTGCTAAAACCGTTGAGGACGCAGCCATAATCCTCTCTGCCATAGCTGGCCATGACCCGATGGACTCGACATCCGTTAACATTCCAACCGCTGACTACGCAGGCGCGCTCAGTGCGGACATAAAGGGACTGCGTGTAGGCATACCGAAGGAATATTTCGTTTCGGGAATGGATCCCGAGGTGGAAAAGTCCGTCCGCAAAGCCATAGACGAACTTGAAACACTGGGAGCGGAAATTGTGGAGATTTCACTCCCGCATTCCCGCTATGCGGTTTCAACCTACTATATAATAGCCCCCTCCGAAGCGAGTTCGAATCTCGCAAGATACGACGGAGTGAGATACACATACCGCTGCGAAAACCCGCAAACCCTGAGGGACCTGTTTTTCAGAAGCCGCTCGGAAGGATTCGGAGACGAGGTTAAAAGAAGGATAATGCTCGGAACCTATGCTCTCTCCACTGGCTATTATGACGCCTATTATCTGAAAGCTCAGAAGGTAAGAACCCTGATAATAAGAGACTTTGAAAGTGCGTGGGAAAAAGTTGATGTGATAGCAAGCGCTACCTCTCCCGAAACCGCCTTCAGGATAGGTGAAAAAACAGACGACCCACTTAAAATGTACCTATCCGACATACTTACTATTCCAT
>JAPOSJ010000153.1 GCA_026709745.1 Candidatus Dadabacteria bacterium
TACTCCATGAGCGTCATAGTAGGAAGGGCCCTCCCTGATATCCGTGACGGGCTCAAACCCGTTCACAGGAGAATTCTCTACGGGATGAGTGAGGTGGGCAACGTGTGGAACCGCCCCTACAAGAAGTCTGCCAGGGTGGTGGGAGACGTTATGGGTAAATATCATCCTCACGGAGATTCCGCAATCTACGATTCTCTTGTCCGCATGGCGCAGGATTTCTCCATGCGGATTCCACTTGTTGACGGGCAGGGCAATTTCGGTTCCATTGACGGGGACAGTCCCGCAGCCATGCGTTACACAGAAGTCAGGCTTTCAAGAATTTCTTCGGAGATGCTTGAGGATCTTGACAAGGAGACGGTGGAGTTCTATCCGAACTACGACGGAGGAGAGCTTGAGCCAAGTGTTCTGCCGACCAGGGTTCCAAATCTCCTTCTCAACGGTTCTTCGGGGATCGCGGTTGGCATGTCGACTAACATTCCTCCCCATAACCTTGGGGAGCTTCTCGATGCCGTAGTGGCCCAGATACACAATCCCGACATCACAGTAGACGAGCTGCTTGGAATAATGCCTGGGCCGGATTTTCCGACAGGGGGTTTTGTGAGCGGCCGCGATGACATCCGCTCCGCCTATGCCACCGGACGGGGAATAGTCAGGATGAGGGCGAGGGTAAAGATAGAGAAGCAGAAAAAGGGAAACAGGGAAGTGATAATCGTTACTGAGCTTCCCTACCAGGTTAACAAGGCGCGCCTTGCTCAGAAAATCGCGGAGCTTGTAAGAGAAGAAAAGATAAAGGGAATATCGGACATAAGGGATGAATCCGACAGGGAGGGAATAAGGCTTGTTATTGACATCAAGAGCGGAGAGCATACACAGGTGGTTTTAAACCAGCTCTACAAGCATACCCAGATGTACACCTCTTTCGGAATCATAATGCTCGCCCTTGTGAGAAACCAGCCGAAGGTTCTTAATCTCAGGGAGCTGCTTGCCCACTTCATAGAGCACAGAAAGGAAGTAATTACCCGCAGAACTCAGTACGAGCTCAGAAAGGCCGAGGAGCGCCTCCATATCCTTGAGGGTTTCAAGATCGCCCTAGATAATCTGGACGAGATAGTGGAACTCATAAAAGGCTCAGATAGCCCAGCCGCCGCCAGAGCCGGTCTTGTGCAGACGTTTGCGCTTTCAGAGCGCCAGGCTCAGGCTATCTTAGAGATGCGCCTTCAGAGGCTGACAGCCCTTGAGAGGGACAAGATACTTGAGGAAAGACGAGAGCTCATAGCGACCGTTGCGAAACTCAGGGAAATACTCCGAAGCGAGAAGCTTATACTCAATCTTGCTGTCGAAGAACTCACCGAGCTCAGGGAAAAATTCGCCGATGCGAGGAGGACCGAAATCGTTGAGGATGTCGGAGAGATATCCATTGAGGATCTTATAACCGACGAGGAGATGGTGGTTACCACTACCTACGGGGGTTACATAAAGAGCATACCGCTTAGTGTTTACCGCAACCAGAGAAGGGGAGGGCGGGGAAGAACCGGGATGGCCACCCGGGACTCTGATTTTGTAAGTGACATGTTCACGGCATCAAGACATAACAGCATTCTGTTCTTCTCAAGCTTCGGAAGATGCTACTGGCTCAAGGTATACGAGATTCCCGAAGCCGCTCCTGCGGCGCGGGGCAGGGCTATGGTCAACTTGCTTAACCTTGACAAGAGAGAGACGGTGGCAGCGGTTCTGCCCGTTAAGGGCTTCACCGAGGACGTCTCCATTGTTATGGCGACTCGAGACGGGATAGTCAAGAAAACGAAGCTCAAGGCATATTCCCATCCGCGCGCGGGAGGAATAATCGCCCTTAACATACGTGAGGGTGATGAACTTGTCGGTGCATCGCTTGCCTCAGAGGAGGATGAAGTACTTCTTACCTCAAGCGGCGGACAGGCTATCAGGTTTAAAAGCTCTGATGTAAGGAACATGGGGAGGGTGTCAACGGGAGTTAAGGGGATAAATCTGAGGGAAGGTGACGAGGTAGTGAGTCTTGAAATCATCAGGAACCAGAATGCGCAGATACTAACCATAAACGAGATGGGTTACGGCAAGCGCACCAGCATCTCTGAGTACAGGCTTACGAAGAGGGGAGGTAAGGGTGTAAAGACTGTCAATATAACCGAGAAAAACGGAAAGGTGGTCGGGGCGTTGCAGGTGGATGACGAAACGGAAATCATGATTATAAGCGACCAGGCAGGCAAGCTCATAAGAATAAGCGTTTCAGGGATACGAAATACCGGGCGTGCAGCTGTCGGTGTAAAGGTTATAGATCTTGAGGCCGATGAACGCGTAGCGTCGGTCGCGAAGGTGGCGGAGGGAGGATGAGAATAAGGGAAATTGAAAACGTACTTTCAGGCTTTCCTGGCTATAACTGCTTTGCCTGCGGCCCGCATAATGCCCATGGCCTCCGCCTTAAGTTTTTCCATGATCAGCAGACAGACGAAGTGTTCACTACCTTCTGCGCGGAGGAGCATTTCTGCGGCTGGCCAGGAATAGTGCATGGGGGAGTGCAGTGCACCCTTGTCGACGAGGTTTCTTTCTGGGCCATGTTTCACAAGACCCGCAAGATAGCTCTTACGGCGAAAATAGACATGGTTTACATGAAAAAGGTTCCAAGCGGCGGGACGCTTGACGTGAGGGCTAGGATCAAGGAAATCAGGGGAAGACGGGTCGAGGTTGATTCGGTCATAAAAGATGAGGACGGAACAAGGCTTGCAAGTGCCGCTGTTACCTATGTTTTTCCTCGAAAGGAAGCACTGTGCGAGATATTCGGCGCGGACCTCCTAAGTGAAGAATTCTTACAATATGTCAGGGAATAAATGATAAAACTGTATGAGCATCCGCTTTCGGGAAACGCCTATAAGGCGAAACTTCTTCTGCACCAGCTTTCGGTTGAATACCAATCTCTGACTGTGGATATATTCTCCGGGGAGCATAAGGACAAGGAGTTCTCCGCTCTTAATCCCAACTGCAAGATTCCGGTTCTCACAGACGGGGATTTTGTAATGTGGGAATCAAATGCGATACTTTTCTACTTAGCAAAAAGGTTTTCTCCGAATCCGTACCTTGCTGACGACCCGAAGACGTACGGTCTTATCGCGCAGTGGACTTTCTTCGGAAAGACGACTATAGATCCTAACCTTGCAGTCGCAAGGTACTTCGCGAAGTTTCTGCCCCCTGACCAGGTACCGCCGGGTGCCATGGAAAAGTTTCACGCACAGGGAAACGTCGCGCTCAAAATACTTGACGATCATCTCCGCGGAACTGAGTTTCTCTGCGGAGAATACTCAATAGCTGACATGGCGTGTTATCCCTACACGATGCTTTGCGGGGATGGGGGTTTTGACCTTGATGCCTATCCATCGGTCAGAAGATGGTGCGCAAGCGTCGAGCTTACCCCCAACTTCATCGCTTTTGCCGGCTAAAGCTGGATATGTCTTATGGAAGGGCAAGTCAGGCTTTTTCTGGAATTGATTGAGGAGACCCGGGGAGGAGTTGTATTCACCGGAGCCGGAATAAGTACGGAATCAGGAATACCGGACTACCGCTCTCCCGGTACGGGCATGTGGGAAACAATGGATCAGTCGGTGGTTTCACTCTCAGGATTCATGAAAAATCCCGAGAATTACTACTCATATGCAATGGAGTCGTATCCGGTGCGAGCGTCGGCCGAACCCAACGAGGGACACTTAGCGCTTGCCCGTCTTGAGAAAAAGGGCTGGCTCAGAGGTGTCATAACGCAGAACGTTGATGGTCTCCACACGAAGGCAGGTTCTGAGAACGTGCTTGAGCTTCACGGTTCAATAAGGCGTGTTATCTGCCTCCAGTGCCGAGAATATTTTCCGATGGAAGAGGCTATGGGCAGGGTTCGGGGAGGCGAAAACCCTCCTTTGTGTCAGCGGTGTGGGGGGATTCTTAAGCCTGACGCCGTTTTTTTTGGAGAGCCACTTCCCGAAAAACCGTGGGAAAAATCAGTTGATCTTGTTTCAAGTTCCGAGGTGCTTATAGTTGCGGGATCTTCACTTCTGGTTGCCCCGGCAAGTGGTCTTCCTCGTCTTGCTCTGTCCAAAGGAGCCACCCTTGTGATTATAAACCTTACGGAGACTCAGTTTGATGATGAGGCTTATATTGTGATTCGCCGGGAAATCGGCGAGTTTTTCCGGGAAACCGGAGTCTGAGAGGGAGTGGAGCGGGAAACGGGATTCGAACCCGCGACCTTCTCCTTGGCAAGGAGACGCTCTAGCCAACTGAGCTACTCCCGCTACGGAATTGGGTCCAAAAGATATCGAGGGTCGGTCTTATTGTCAAATTATGGAAAATCAGGCTTTAATGAACTGCACTGGGTACAATAGAGATCGTTATGAGCGAGCGGGAAAGGAAAAATCTAATCGAGAAGGTAAAGACTGCCGTCGTCAAGATAGGGAGCAGTGTGCTTACCCACGGTGACGGATCCCTTGACGAATCCGTTTTCAATGAAATAGCGGGACAGGTCTTTAAGCTCAGGCACAGGGGAGTAAGGACGATTATAGTTTCTTCGGGAGCCATAGCGTCTGGCATGAAGAAACTCGGTCTTTTGAACAAACCCGAAGAAGTGGACTTAAAACAGGCAATCTCCGCGTGCGGTCAGACCGAACTTATCAGGAAGTATGAGGAAGCTTTTTCTGAATTCGGTATGAATGTTGCCCAGATTTTGCTTACGCGCGAGGGGTTCTCCGACAGAAAACGATTTCTTAACTCAAGAAAAACAATAAGGCGGCTGCTTGAGATGGAAATAATTCCTGTCATAAATGAAAATGACACTGTCGCCTTCGAGGAGATAATGTTTGGGGACAACGACAACCTAGCGGCCCTAGTGATTTCTCTTACCGAGGCTGACATGCTTGTGCTTCTAAGCGATGTGGAGGGTTTTTTCGACAATGATCCGTCAAAAGACGAAAACGCGAAATTGCTCTCCATGATTGTCGAGATAGATTCAAGAATAGAGTCTTTCGCGGGAGATACTTTCGGCAGAACTACTTCCGGGGGTATGAGAACAAAGATTCAGGCGGCAAAATCCGCGGCCGCCTTCGGCGTGCCAACAATAATTGCAAACGGAAAGAGAAAAGATGCCCTTCTGAGCATTTTCAGTGGCATGGATTACGGAACCGTTATACTTCCGACAAAGGAAAGACTAAAAGGCCGCAAGCACTGGATTGCCTATACTCTTACTCCTCGGGGAAAGCTTGTACTGGACGAGGGAGCGACCCACGCGATTACAAAAAAAGGTAAAAGCCTTCTTCCTTCAGGGATCAGGAAAGTCGAAGGGGAATTCGGGCTAGGGGAGCTTGTAAGCTGCATGGATTCCTCAGGGGTCGAGATATCGAGAGGCCTTTGTTCCTACGCCTCTTCTGAGATAAGAAAGATTATGGGAAAAAAATCATCGGAAATAGAGAGCGTGCTAGGATACCGTTACAGTGATGAGATAGTCCACCGAAACGAAATGGTGATACTCTAGAGATGAACAGAACCAGTAGATTTGGCTACTTTGTGGCGGGATTTTCGGTTTTGGCTGTAGTGCTGGCGGGGCTGGTTGCATTATTTTATTTTCTTGACGGGTTTTCCCGGGAAACAAAGATTGTTGAGATACAGAGGGGTACTGGTCTTTTCTCAATAGCAAGGAAACTGGAAGAACAGGGAATTATAAGAACAGCGGAAATTCTAATCCTTCCGGCCTTAGTGAGCGGAAACAGTGGGGAGCTTAAGTACGGCGAGTATATGTTCTCCCCCGGTGAAACACCTTATTCTGTTCACAAAAAGCTTCGTAGTGGAAAAGCATTCCTGAGAAAAGCAACTTTCCCAGAGGGAGTCACCCTTAAAAAAATGGCTGAAATTCTTGAGTCTTCGCATATAGTTTCCAAGGAAGAGTTTCTCTCTCTTGCTGAGAACAATGAGTATTCCACAAAAAAACTGGGCAAGGATGTTTTTAGTCTTGAGGGTTTTCTTTTTCCCGACACTTATTTTTTTTACCGCGGAAGCTCTGCAGAAAAAGTGATTGAAACAATGCTCAGAAGATTCTGGGAAGCCTGCGCCCCTCTTGGTATAGAGAGAGGGGAACCCGGAGTCAGAGAGATTGTGACAGTAGCCTCCTTAATAGAGAAGGAGACGGCTTCTCCCGATGAAAAACCTCTGGTATCCGCTGTAATACGTAATCGACTTAGAAAGCGAATGAAACTTGAATTCGATCCGACAGTGATTTATGCTCTCGGCGAAAGATTTGACGGGGATATCAGAAAGAAAGATCTGAGTTTTTCTTCACCCTATAACACTTACGTGGTTTCGGGACTACCTCCGGGACCAATAGCATCTCCCGGTCTTGATTCGATAAAGGCGGCGCTTGAACCGGCGGATGTGGACTATCTTTACTTTGTAGCAATGGGAGACGGGCGTCATGTTTTTTCAACTACTTACAGAGATCATGTAAATGCTGTGAACAAGATGTTGAGAAGTAGCAAGAAGCGGTAGTTTTCCTCTACGCC
Source organism: Candidatus Dadabacteria bacterium (assembly GCA_026709745.1). Lineage (GTDB taxonomy): Bacteria > Desulfobacterota_D > UBA1144 > Nemesobacterales > Nemesobacteraceae > Nemesobacter. The sequence continues at coordinate 6,558 of JAPOSJ010000153.1, forward strand.
GCACAGAATTACCTGTTTTTGGCAAACTGTCCGGAATGTGTAAACGCCCTTGCGAAACCGTCATGCTGTGATTTGGCGATCTTTTCCTGCTCAGCCTGAAGGTAGGCTCTGTCTTTTCTCTCTATGCGTATTATGTCGTCACGGCCCTTTGAAGCCATGAACTGTGTTCCGACTGTTTCCTTCGATATTTTCTCAAGTATCGCCGGGTAGTTTTTCGATCCGATGAATATGGAGTGTATGCAAACCCCTATATTCTTTGCACGCTCCCTTTGGTCTTCGACTTCCGGGTCCCCGGAAGTCG
>JAPOSJ010000038.1 GCA_026709745.1 Candidatus Dadabacteria bacterium
CAAAGCCTGTGCTCAAACGGGAAGAGTGGTTTAACGGATACCTGACGACCATTCTGCAGCGGGATGTGCGTACCATTGCAGAGCTTGAGAAAATCGACCTTCTGCCTAGACTCCTCAGAGTTCTGGCTGCCCGCGCCGGGAAGCTTATGAACGACGCCGAGATTGCGCGCGACATGGGACTTAATCAGGTTACAAGCAAAAGTTACCGCAGTATTCTTAGGGCGATGTTTCTAAGCTTTGATGTCAGACCGTGGTATCGAAACGTCGGTAAACGGCTTATGAAATCCTCCAAGGGCTATATTATGGATACTCTTCTTCTTTGTCATCTGCTTGACAGAGATATTGCGAGTCCGCGAGGCCGGTTAAGTGATTTTTACGGTTACGCGGTCGAGAATTTCGTTGCGACAGAACTTTGTAAACTGCTTTCCTTTTCGGATGTGCGAGCTGATCTTTTTCACTTTCAAACATCCGACGGCAAGGAAGTTGACTTTGTTCTTGAACGTCCGGATGGCTCGGTCGCCGGCATAGAGGTCAAGGCTTCGGAGCGGGTCGGTCCAGCCGACTTTAAAGGCATGAAGGTTCTTCAGGGTATTACTAGGGATGATTTTGTCTGCGGGATTGTTCTTTATGGAGGAAGAGATGTGGTTCCTTTCGCAGACAGGTTGCTTGCCGTGCCTTTTTCTGCTCTCTGGCAGTAGTCGACATCATATTCTCCCCGGGCATCTTCCCTTCCCGTGACATAATCAAGGTTTACTCCGCTGATAAAACCTTATAAACTGACTGATAACTTCACTTTACGTAGTGTTTAAAACGTTCGATAGAGTTGCCAATCAGTTCTATATTGGTTTTGCCGACCCCGTGCTCTGGTGCGAGGTTCTTCCATCCTGCGAGGGCTTGTCGGGTACGCTCGATAATCTCCGCGATCGCTTTGTCACTAAGCTTGGCTTTCTGCCCAAGAGCCACGAGATGTTCGGATGTGGGATTCTTACCTTCGCCAAGCACCGTCGTGCTTTGCTGGCCGCCCGGGCCGGAAGAAAAAGTGACGTCGTAGGCCGGGGACAGTTTCCACTCACCTTTAAAATCCATAACAAATGAGAAATTCTTCGCGTGATCGTCGCGGTTATAGGACATAACGTTAAAAACCGCGTGGCGGTACATTTTTTCAACTTCCCTGATATCGCGGGTCATTATCTCCGTTAACGCAAGGAGGTCTTCGTAATCAAGAGACGGCGTACGGAAATCCGAATGGAGCAGACCGCCAGCCGTATGGACATGCAGACGCGACATCCCGCTTTCCGATTCCTTGCGGTCAAATCGCTTGGTTGTGAAATATCCCAGACCGTTTTTTGCCGGTAAAAGGTGCGTTTCGCTCATAAACACTCCTGCTTCTTTAGCCATAAGGGAGTAAACGTATTCAATGGCGCCGGCATCCGGGCCGTCCTGGATGTTCGGGAATTTTACAAGCCAGGGAACATAGCCTTTGAATGTTTTATCGATTTCACCATAGATGATTTGACTGCCGGTCGGATTGAAGTTTATCATCGCCTTGGGACGGGCTCCCGCTGAGGACCCGTTTAACGCAACCAATTCTTCAAGTACGTCTTCAGCAGAGCCTCTAAGAACCTGCTCCGTTTTTGACGCCAGATCATCAATGTCAAGAGCATTGCAAGGTCTGTCGCAACTTAGATCAGGTTCATAGACAAGTGCCCCCATTCCTGAGTGTCCAACATGGGTCAATCTGTCTAGAGGGGTCAGCTGACCGGGGCCTATCCCTTTTGACATGGCGAGCCGATCAAGTAACAGACGGCCCCATCCGTCAGGAAGACTGTCATAGAAGACTCCCGGGAGACCCTCAAACAAAATGGGGTCAAACGTCATAAGACCGGGTTTGTGGGGAAGACGCAGTGGTGAGATACTTAGACTGTTTGCAAGAGTTGGTGAATACTCAAAATATATCTTTCCTCTCTGCGCAGAAGCAAGCCTGCCAACTTGGATAATAAAGTTTTCTCCAAAATCCAGGCTTACCGTTATCTGAGAGACGGGCGAGTAATTCATTCCCGCCACCCCCTCTTGCGTGGCGGTTTTTTCCTCTCCGCCTCAAGTACTTCGTCAATTGATGAATACTCGGTAACTGGCAGGTCTGTTGCCTTTACCATTTCCTCAAGTGTATCGAGAACCATGGTGAGTCTTAGGAACGACTCAAGGGAAATAACTCCCTTCTGCTCGAATTTTCTCAGGGTCGCGAGACTTACCCCAGAGCGTTTTGCCAGGCCCTGCTGAGTGAACCCCGCGGCGAGGCGTCGGTTACGCATGTTCTCAGCAATCGCTTCCTGTGCTCTTGAGACTGTGAAAAATAACATTATAGTATTAATAATTGTCTAATAATAGAACTAATTAATATTATAATATTGTTTTAGAGTTTTTTCAATTTTCACTTTCATGAATAGTATGAAGACTGCTGTGATTCTGCTACATTATGAAACCCAATCAAGACCAAATTTGAATATCCGCGTCATTTGTCTGTCTTTTCTTCTCGGCATGCCGGTGCAAACAGCAGATCCTTTGCGGCAAGCACGCCACCCCCGGTAATCAGGATGCAGGCAAAAGCGATGCGCCAGTCGGCCTGTCCGGCACCAGAAGCGACAAGTATCAGTGTTGAGAAAAGCGGAGCCGCGTAGCTTGCGGAGCCCAGCACCTTTATATCACCGTGTTTTACGCCGAAGTCCCATGCGCAAAAGGCTCCGCCCCCCGGCACCAGCCCGAGGCCACCCCGGGAACTGGTAGGTTCCCTTCGGCCAGATTGTCTGTTCAAGTCCCAGATGGCAGATGAGCGAAAAAACGGCTGTTACAGCACAGAATCCAGTGACAGCATCAGTGGGAACCGTTTCGAACCGCCGTGACAAAAGCGAGTAGGCGGCCCAGGTAAAGGCGGAAAGCAGCGCAGCTCCATAGCCGAGGGCAAAGCTGCCGTCAAAGGAAAGGCCGTTTTTCGAGATGATAAGGACTGTCCCAGCAAGACCCGCGAGAGTGCCTGTTACGTGGTGCCAGCCGATCCGCTCTCCGGGAAGAAGCGCTGAGCCGATAACGATCAGCAAGGGCCAGAGATAGCCGATCAGGCTCGCTTCGACGGCTGGCGCGTTACGAAGCGCGGTGAAATAGAAGAAGTGATAGCCGATCAGCCCTCCGACTCCGAGAAACCATACGCGCAGGGGCTGGCGCAGGTTTCGAAAACCAGACGGTTTCGTGGCAAGTGAGATTAGTCCGATGGATGCGGCGACTGAAAAACACATTGCGGCAAGCTGAAAGGGCTGCACTTCTCCTGACAAGGCCGTAAACAGGGCCAGAAGGGACCACATAAGGATTGCGCTTAATCCGATCAGCGTTGCATGCATCAGATACTCTCTTTTATTGTACAAACAGTAAACCTGAATATGAGCGGAAACCGACTTGACTCCGATAAACAGATTCCAGTGCGGAACTGTCTGGCTTGATCAACTAGTTTTGCTTCGGCACATCCGCCGGATTCTGTTCCGACCGCAACCGCTGAATTCTGTGACAAGGCTTTTCTCAGTTGTTAGGACAATAGTATTCTATAACGTTCCCGATTGTGTCCGTGACCTTGGTCGTGCGGTTTACCGGGCAGTCCTCATCCAGATCGCAGCCTGCAATCTGCAGGAAAAAGAAAATGCCCAGAATCATGAGGGCCGTTAGGGTAGCTCCATTTTTGTCCTTATTCTTTTCCGTCTTCATGGCGGCCGTGTTTCTTCGTTTTTCATTTACTGCTTCTTCATACACAATAAAAGGCCCGGCTCCGCAAATCCTCCCGGTTCAAATTGACAGAAGTCGGCCTTTTTATTACGATAGATACTGAATGAACGGTTTTAACGCTATCAAGTATGTCGGGGGACTAAGGGAAGCCGGAGTTCCTGAAAAGCAGGCCGAGGTACATCTTCGCATTCTGCACGATGTCATTGAATCCAATCTGGCCACCAAGCGGGACATAGAAGAACTGAAAACCAAGCTCAAGAGGGACATAGAAGAACTGAAAACCGAGCTCAAGAGGGACATAGAAGAACTGAGAACCGAGCTTAAGCGGGACATAGAAGAACTGAGAACCGAGCTTAAGAGGGACATCCAAGAGGTTAGGCGGGACATGAAGGAACTTGAACAGAGAATGACCATAAAGCTCGGAGGTTTAATCGTAGTAACTATTGGAATTATAGTGGCCCTCTCCAACATCAATATCATCTGAAACCTTCCAATCTTCTGAAAACAGAACTGTTTCTTCTTAGCCTCATAGCGATACTTTCACCGTATGGAAATTTTTCTACTGCTGTTCCTGATAGCTGCATTTATATTTTTTGTGGCATTTCAGAAAAAGTCCGCTCCGCAGTCGGATACGGTTAAAACAGATAACTTGCTACTCAAGCATAAAGAACTTTTCGACTCCCTGTTTGCCCATCCTCTTACTCAGGAGCAGAGACTCTGCATAGTCGATGACTCCTACAGGACGCTTGTAATAGCGTCAGCCGGTTCAGGCAAGACAACAACGCTTATGGGAAAGTATGTCTTTCTGATAAGAGAAGAACTCGCTACCCCTCGGGAGATTCTGGTTCTTGCCTTTAACAAGTCGATAGAGCGGGAGCTTAGAGAGAAGATAAAAAAGCTTGTCCCCGGAGTCGGCCGCCCCGAAGTCTACACATTCCACGGGTTCGGTCTTGAACTGCTTAAGAGGATAGGGGGAAGAAGAAAGCTGGACCCCCTTGCGGAATCCTCTTCAGACGGTCTTCTCAACACGGCAAACGTACTTGGGATAATCGAGAGGGCAAAGGTCAAGTATCCTGAAATCGGGGAATGGATTTCTGAGTTCAGAGCCGAGTGTCCTTACCACCAGATAGAAGAGTTTGTCCGGGATGAAAGGGAATACAACGAAACTGTTACAGGCTATCCCTACAAAAGAGAATCGTTCCGGCTCGGTGAAGAATTCAGAGCACAGCGCATACCGAGTCTTGACTCAAGATACTGGGTCAGATCCCAGCAGGAGCTTGCTATCATAAACAGTCTGATCATAAGAGGAGTGAAAGTTGAGTATGAAAGGCCGCATCCCGACGGAGAGATAACCCCGGATTTCTATTATCCGGAAATAGATCTCTGGCATGAGCATTTTGCGATCCAGAGGGACGGAAGCTCCCCCTTTGAAGGCTATGCGGAGACAGTACTGCAGAAAAAGAAATTCTATGAGGAGCAGGGAGGGGATTTTCTCTTTACCTACAGCTACGAATATTACGAGGGCACAGTGATTGAGAAAATTTTCCAGAAGCTTGAGGAAAAGGGGATCTCCTATGATCCTCCCTCAAAAGAATATATAGAAAAACGTCTTGAGGCTCTTTATTCGGATGATACGTACAGACTGATAGCGAGGTGCGTAAAGCTTGCCAAGGCGAATGATCTTTCCCCGGGGGGCCTTTCGGTGCGGCTTGACTCCCTGCACGACAAATTCAGAAGCGGTCTTTTCAAACGGTTTTTCCTACCGGTTCTTGAGACCTACGAGGAGATTCTTTGTGAAAACGGCACCATAGATTTTGAGGATATGATCCTTGGGCCTGTCCGTCACTTAAGTAATGCTGAGACAGATGAGGTGCTTCCGGAACGGTACAAGTATGTCCTTGTGGATGAGTTCCAGGACATCTCGGAAGCCAGGAAGAATTTTCTCGCCCGCATACTTGCCGCGGATTCCTGCCTCTTCGCTGTGGGAGATGACTGGCAGTCGATCTACAGGTTTACAGGCTCAGACAGCATGGTGATGAAAGAGTTCTACGAATCCGAAAGCCCTCTGCTTACAGAAAACGGTATGTCGGGGCTGGATGCCCGCTTATTTAAGCCACAGACTTACAGGATTCAGGAAACATTCCGGACATGCAGACCGGTATCTGACGTTGCTTCTGAGTTCATTCAGAAAAACTCGGCCCAGATCAAAAAATCCGTTCGTTCCCGATTGCCGGACGACGATTTTCCGGCCGTCAACATATGTTCCGTTGACCGTTATGATGGCGACAATTTGAAAAGGGTTCTTAACCTGATTCCAAGATCGGACAAAAGCAAAGGGGTTTTTATCTTGGGGCGGAAGAACAGGGAGATTGAGTCCGTCAGTCCCAAACAACTTATGGCTTTCAGGGACGATCTCAGGATATCCAAGGGAACGATCCATCGTTCAAAAGGACTTGAGGATGATATCGTTATCGTGCTGGGAATGGATTCGGGAATGAAGGGCTTTCCGGGCTGCGGAGAGGAGGATCCCTTGCTCTCGGTCTTTCTGCCTCCGGGAGACGGCTACCCGAATTCAGAGGAGAGGCGGGTGATGTACGTGGCCATGACCCGTGCCAGAGAGAAAGTCTTTCTGGTTAACCAGTCTGTTCAGCCCTCATCTTTTACAGTGGAGATAAAAGAGATATGTGGGAATCTTGATGTCAAGTTCAATGATGCTGTTCTGAGGGAAGATGTTGTCGGACCGTGTCCCGAATGTTTCAGCAAAGGACTTGTCCAAGGGAGATGGATGGGAGGTCTTGTAAGAAGAGTAAGGAACAATCCTCCACAGTATTCCATATTTCTGGGGTGCACGAACTTCGGGAAAGGGCTTTGCGGCTACACAAAAAGAGAAGCACCCTGTCCCACATGTCTGATAAAAGGTGAAACCGTTAGATTGAATGTGCGGTTAAACGAAGATATGCAAAAGCACGAGGTGTTCTGTCTAGGTTGTGATTACTGTAAAGACTACGATTCATTCAGATTTTGAATAGCATGAGAAGATAGTACTTGAAAAAAAATAATAGGTTCTGTTCACTAGTCT
>JAPOSJ010000119.1 GCA_026709745.1 Candidatus Dadabacteria bacterium
GATCCGAAAACGCTCGTTATAACAGCCACGCCGTCCACTCCAGTTGCAAGCACTTGTGCTGCGTTATGGGGGAATATACCCCCTATCGCGAACATCGGAATTCCCTTGATGACAGCCCTGGCATCAACCAAAGTCTCAAAAGGCGTGGGGATTCTCCAGGGTTTAGTTGGAGTAGACCATGGCGTGCCGAAAACAACGTAGTCAGCTCCCATTCTCTCGGCATGTATGCCCCTCGGAATGGAACCATAGCAGGAAACGCCTATGATGGCGCCGTTGCCAAGCTTTTTCCTAGTGAGTACTATGTTCGGGTCGTGTTCACCCAGATGGACTCCGTCTGCCTTTATTTCCATCATCATTTCCGGGGAATCGTTTATTATGAGCGGCACTCCGTACCTTTTCGTAATGCCGAGAAGTGCCTTTCCAAGAGCAACAACTTCCCGAAACGAGGAGTTTTTGTCCCTTAACTGAACGATTTTGGCTCCACCCACAAGAGATTTCTCAACGGCCTCGCAGACAGAACCGCGCAGAATAAGTCCCTCGTCGGTAATCACGTAAAGTCCCTTAAGTTCAAAACCCATGGCAAACAACAAACGAAACAGGAATCATTCTCAAGCGCATTTCGTAAAACCAGACTACATAAAATTTTTAAAAAACTTTCTGGCGGCCAATATCTGCTTTTTTACGTTTGCGGCTGAAGTTCCGCCAAGCGAGTTTCTACTCTCGGCAGAACCAGAAAATGTTATTACCTGGTAAATATCCTCATCAATTTTCTCTGAGAATCCGCGGTATTCAGAAAGTTCAAGATCAGCCAGCTCCTTTCCCTCAGACTCGGCGTAAGAAACTATTTTTCCCACGGTTTCATGAGCCGAGCGAAACGGAACGCCCTTTCGGGCCAGATAGTCCGCCACGTCAGTCGCTGTAACAAACCCTCCCCGAAGAGCCTTTTTCATGCTCTCTTCCTTAAATTCCAGCGTCTTCAGCATTGCGATATTAACCTCAAGACAAAGTTTGACCGTGTCAACCGTATCGAAAAGAGGCTCCTTGTCTTCCTGCATATCCCTGTTGTAGGAAAGTGGAAGTCCCTTCATCAGCACGAGAAGCGCACTTAGATTTCCGTATACTCTGGCGGTTTTTCCCCGAGTCAGTTCAGACATGTCGGGGTTTTTTTTCTGTGGCATTATGCTTGAACCTGTTGTGAATCCATCTCCCAAGTCCACAAAATCAAACTCCTTCGCGCTCCAGAGTACAAGCTCTTCTGACAGCCTGCTGAGATGCATCATAAGAACCGAACAGCAGAATACGAACTCGGCGCAGAAATCACGGTCGCTAACCGCGTCAATGCTGTTTTTGGAAATCGACCTGAAACCCAGTTCTTCCGCGGTCATCTTCCTGTCTATAGGAAACGAGGTTCCTGCCCCTGCGCAGCTTCCAAGCGGACTCACATCGACCCTTATAAGGCATTCAGAGAACCTCTCGAGGTCACGCTTCAGCATTTCGTAGTAAGCAAGAAGATGGTGAGAGAGAAGCACGGGCTGGGCACGCTGCATATGCGTATAGAGAGGAAAAATCACCCCAAGATTCCCCGCGGCAAGCTCAACGAACTGTCTAGCCAGAGCACACACGAGGGAAATTATCTCCCCAGTTTCTTTCTTTAGATAAAGCCTTGTGTCAGTGAGAACTTGGTCGTTCCTGCTCCTAGCAGTGTGAACCATCGCACCTGAAGATCCGGTTTTCTCGATAAGCCTTTTCTCTATATTGAGATGGATGTCCTCACAACTCCTGCTGAAAGCAAACTCCCCGCGGTCTATTTCCTTTTCAATCTCCTGAAGGCCTCTGGTTATCCTGTCAGCGTCTTCCCGGGAAATAATCCCGGTCTTGTGAAGCATCTTCACGTGGGCAATACTTCCCCGTATGTCTTCTTTGTAAAGGCGCCTGTCAAAACTTACCGATTCCGAGAATTTCTCGGCTACATTGTGTGTCCGGGAGGCGAAACGGCCTCCCCAAGCTTTTTTTGCCAACTCAGTCTCCAATTTCGCCCCCCACCGTCGAATCAAGAAAAACCTTCTGGGTGGGATAAGCGAATTCTATTCCCTCATCAAAGAATTTTTTGAATATCTTGAGGTTGATGTTCTGCTGCACATTCCTGTAATCGTCATATAGTGGGCTGAGAACAAAGTAAACTATCTCGTAGTTAAGGGAAAAATCCCCATATCCGCTGAAGTGAGCCCTGCCGAACCTAGCTTTTGTTTCCGCTTCTATTATTTCCCTTATAAGACTGGGTATTCTGACAAGATCATCGTAAGATGTCTCGTAAACAACGCCGATAGAAAAAAGAATTCTGCGCGAATCCATTCTCTTATAGTTTTTTACGCGACTTTGCAGGAGATCATTGTTCGAAAGAACAAGCTGTTCGCCGGAAAGGCTCCTGAGACGCGTGGTCTTGAGCCCTATGTGTTCCACGTCCCCGCTCATGTTGTCTATTACTATAAAATCTCCGACCTCGAAAGGTTTGTCGAGAATAATGGAAAGAGACGCTATAAGATCCCCTAGAACATTCTGAAGCGCCAGGGCCACAGCTATGCCCCCGACTCCGAGCCCGGCAATTATCGTAGTCGGGTCAAAACCCAGATTATCGACAGTGAGAATTACGAGAATTACCCAAAGAATTACTTTTGCGAAAAAACCGAGGCTTTTTATGTGCGTTATGGAAGCACCGGCTCCAGGGCCGATACCGGCAAGTTTTCTCGAGACATAATAATCGATGAAACCGCATCCCCAGAAACCGACCTGAACAAAAAGGCAGATGACTACAGCGCTTTTTCGAAATGCACTTACCTGCTGGGTGATTTCAAGGAAGAAGGTCGCCACATAGATTGAGAAAAGGAGGATCAGCACTACGCTGGTTTTCTCAACAAGCGCTGAAACCAGATCGTCGAAATCGCTCTCAGTCTTCTCTGCAAATCTGGCGAAAGACCTTACAAGCCTTTTAAGAATGAAGTTGAAAACAAAAGCCAGAACGATTGCCGCTCCGAGTGCCCAGAGCCACGTTTCAACGGAATTGCCCAAGTAAGTTCGACTGAGTATTTGCTCAATGTTTAACACAGCGTTCTCCTTGATCAAAAGGTACGCCCGTCTAATCGCACGGCCACCATATAGATACCCGCTTGATCAACCTTAAACAACAAGCAAAGAAGCAAGAACTTAGAAGGAACTTCCGGGCTCTTTTAGAAACTCGATTTCTTCCAAGGTCGATTTTCTCCCCAGAGCGGCATTTCTGTGTGGATATCTTCCGAACCGTTTTATTATGTCGAAGTGGCGTCCCGCAAAATCCGCTGAACAGGCCAGGGTTTCCCTGATTTTCGGATAGGAAGCGTATTCATTTTCAAGAGCGGAGTATTTCTCAACACTCAGGCACTGAATCTCAATATCTTCCGAGTGCATAAGCGGTAGGTAGAAAAATACCCTGTACGCAGGGTGAATACCCATGTCAAATCCTTTCTCAATACCCTCAAGACAAGCCCGCAGCGCCAAGGCATCCCTTGAAAAAGCACTCCTCTTGTCCCTGTATATGTTCCTTGGGAACTGATCAACAACAATTATAAAAGCCACCGTACCCAGCGGTATTTCAAGCCAGTGGGAAAGCTCGCCTTTTTCCGCAAGCAGTACATGCTTTTCAAAACCGCGCCTTACAAGGTAGTCAAACTCTTCTGATTTCATCCACCACGTCATCTGCTTCTCTTTGTCCGGCAATTCCCCCTCGCTTAATTCGCCGAACCAGAAATGCAGCACTTCAAATATCTCTTCGTGCAGTGAAACAGAAATTCTCTCCTCCATAATACCGGCATTATACCACGCAATATATAAAGAAGGACTCTGATTTCGCCTGAAATTCAATCCGCAAAATGGATACATGTAAAAAAAACGAAGCCCACCGGCATTAATTGCGAAGGGTGAAACAAAAACGGCGATTCTGGGTAAAAACTCCAAAACGTAGGGACTTATTAAAGATTACTTGACAAGTTTTTCTCAATTTTCAATCGGGTAGAATTTCTTTATGATTCCCAATTTTGTTTCCGGCACAGTCTGGATAAGTGATAACCTGCCAATTCTCCGAGGCATGAACTCCGAATCTGTGGATCTGATTTACCTTGATCCGCCTTTTAATTCTAATCGCAACTATGAAGCTCCTATAGGCAGCAAAGCTGCCGGTGCTTCTTTTAAGGATATATGGACACTTGATGATGTAGATGTTCACGAACACGGGGAATTAGCCGATAGAAACCCTGCTGCTTATGCAGTTATAGAAGCTGCAAAACAGGCTCATGGCAAAGGGATGATGTCTTATCTTATCTTCATGGCTGTAAGGCTTATTGAGATGCAAAGGATATTGAAACCAACTGGATCTATCTATCTTCACTGTGATCCGACTGCAAGCCATTATTTGAAAATACTCATGGATGGAATTTTTTCGAGGGGGGGGGCAGTTCCGCAATGAAATTGTGTGGAAGCGACAAAGTGCACACAGTAGTGCTCAAAGATATGGCCCTGTACATGATGTCTTGCTCTATTATTCCCGATCAGATAGCTACATTTGGAATCGTGAGTATCAAGCATATGATCAATCTCACATTGAGTCAGCGTATCGAAGAACAGACGCAGACGGGAGAAAGTACAGTGTTGGCGATTTGACTGGTCTTGGATTACGAACTGGAGAGTCCGGTTTGGTTTGGCGGGGTGTGGATCCATCAAGCAAAGGCCGACATTGGGCGATCCCTAGAAAGTTTGCGGATAGTATGAATATGCCAAAAGGTGTCCTTGATGGATTGAATTACTTGGATGACATTGGCCGAATTTTTTGGTCATCCCAAGGTAATCCTGGTTTCAAACGTTATCTTGATGAAATGCCAGGTGTCGCACTTCAGGACGTTATAATTGATATTCCTCCTGCACTTTCTAAAGAACGGACGGGCTACCCGACTCAAAAGCCCCTAGCCTTGTTAGACCGTATTATCAAAGCTTCTAGTAATGAAAATGATATTGTCCTTGATCCTTTCTGCGGTTGTGCCACCGCTCTGGTTGCCGCCGATCGCCTAAATCGTAAATGGATAGGTATTGATTTATCAGAACTGGCAATAAAGCTGGTTAATGATCGTATAACTGAAGATAGAGGAAGATTATGGGGTGGTGTTAATGCTTTAACAGAACCACCTGTACGCACAGATTTAGGCAAGCTGCCTAACTACCGGACACACAGACACCGCTTATATGGTGAACAGGAAGGTATTTGTACAGGGTGTGATATGTACTTCCCTTTCCGTGTTATGGAAGTTGACCATATATTGCCCAGGGCAAAAGGCGGAACTGATCATCCTGATAATCTGCAATTACTATGTTCCGGTTGTAATCGCAGCAAGGGAAACAAGACAATGGCCGAATGGAGAGCAGCACAGTCATGAGTACTTGTCAGGCTTGCCAAGTACTCTTTAATAATTCCTAAAAACTTTAACGGCATTTAAGCCGCTGGAGAATTCTAATGCTCCTATGCCAATTGCCTGATCTCACTTGAATTTTGATGGCGGCAGTTATCTCCCGGCTGAAGACCGCTTTAATTGAATTTTAGAAAAATCCTTGCACTACTCAATATATTGTGTTTAAATCTATTTCTCGTACAAGATAAAGAGTTAATTGTTCTTGTACCAACCGGCAGTAACGCCGGAACAAAACAATCAAGCAAAAAGGAGAAAAGATGCATGCCTGGAGATAAGAACCCCACCGACATTGCGGCAAACGGAGTATCAGACCACGAAGCGGTCTCTGTTGAGGAGCAGGAAACGCAACCTCAGGAAGCTTCCTTTGAACACGTAAAAGCTCCAAGCGACACCATAGATATTCCAGAAAAAACTATTGACGCTTTTGGCGGAGACAAGCTCAGGGCACGGGTTTTCTACGAAAAATATGCTCTTCGCGACGCAAGAGGGGAAATAATAGAAAAAACTCCCGAGCAGATGTGGCGAAGGGTAGCCAAGGAAATAGCTTCACCAGAGGAAAAAAAGGAATTGAGAAAGCAGTGGGAAGAGAATTTTTACTGGCTTCTCTCCGATTTTAAGTTCATCCCCGGCGGGAGAATCCTCTTCGGCGCCGGGCAGAAAAGAAGAGCAACCCTTCTTAACTGCTACTATATGCCTATAAAGGAAGACTCCATAGAGGGGATATTCGAGTGGTGCAAGGAGGCCGCAAGGACATATTCTTTCGGAGGCGGAGTCGGAACCGACATATCTGTTCTGAGACCGAAAGGTTCGCCTGTGAACAATTCAGCAATATACTCAACGGGAGCTGTATCCTTCATGGATCTTCTGTCCACGACGACCGGAACCATAGGTCAGTCAGGAAGGCGAGGAGCACTGATGATAACTCTCAAGGTCAATCATCCGGACATAATAGAATTTCTTGATATAAAAAACGACGAAGCAAGATCAAAGGTGCAATTCGCAAATATCTCGGTCAAGGTAGATGACACATTCATGGAGGCCGTGGAAAAAGACACGGATTACGAACTCAGCTTCTCAAACGAAAAAACCGAAATAAAAAGAAATGTACGGGCCCGCAAGATATGGGAAAAACTCGTTAGTTCCGCGTGGTCCTCCGCGGAGCCCGGACTTATTTTCTGGGACACGGTCAAAAGGTACTCTCCAACTGAATACGCCAATATGGAAGTAAACGGGGTGAATCCATGCAGTGAGCAGGCGCTTGAGGACTACGGCAACTGCTGCCTTGGGAACGTTAATCTATCAATGTTCGTCAAAAATGCTTTCGAGGGGGGGGCAGCAGTGCGGCGATAGAATGG
>JAPOSJ010000168.1 GCA_026709745.1 Candidatus Dadabacteria bacterium
CAAAATTGTTGAATGATGGGATACCCCACAGGGCAGTAGCTCAATTGGTAGAGCAGCGGTCTCCAAAACCGCAGGTTGGGGGTTCAAGTCCCTCCTGCCCTGCAGAAAATCCGAACTATGGAAAAATTTGACAAAATCAAAGTTGATACGACCAGATATCTCAGTGGTGTTGCTACGGAGCTGAAAAGAATAACTTGGCCTGAGCGCAATGACACGGTTAAATCGACCCTGGTGGTCATTGTTATTACCGCGTTTTTTGCACTCTTTTTTATGCTGGCCGATTATGTGTTCTCTTTTCTGTTTGGTCTCATATTGAGTTAGAAAACAGACTGGGAGCAATTTTTCGGATGTCTAGCAAATGGTATATAGTGCACGTCAATACCGGTTTTGAGGAAAGGGTTAAGACTCAGATAGAAAACGGTATAGAGAGTATGAATAACGAAAACATTGCCGTTGAGGAAGTTTTTATACCTACCGAGACTGTAGTTGAAACGCAGAAGGGAGGAAAAAAAAGAACATCCATCAGAAAATTCTTTCCCGGATATATAATGATTAAAATGGAGCTTAACAAGGAAACTCTGGATTTTGTGCGTGAGATACCGAAAGTCATAAGCTTTGTGGGAGGTCGCCCGGTTGACGGAAAGATAGATATTGATTCCATTCCTGAGGTTGATGAAGCGAAGGTTGATGAGATAAAAACAAAAGCGAAAGAGGGTACCCTTAAGCCCAAGCCGAGTGTAGCTTTTGAGAAAGGGGAAGCTGTAAGGGTTATAGAAGGTCCTTTTGCCAATTTCTCAGGAGTTATAGAAGACGTAAAACCCGAAAAAGCCAGGGTACAGGTACTAGTAAGCATTTTTGGTAGAAGCACCCCCATAGAGCTTGATTTTAATCAGGTGGAGAAAATCTAGATGAAGGAAATAAGCGGTTACATAAAATTGCTGATCGAAGCGGGGAAAGCATCCCCATCGCCGCCCGTGGGTCCCGCACTCGGACAAAGGGGCGTGAATATAATGGAATTCTGCAAGGCTTTCAATGCCCAGACTTCTTCTTCCGAAGGACTTCTTCCGGTCACGGTGACAGTTTACTCGGACAGGTCTTTTGATCTTCAGATAAAGACTCCCCCCACTTCCTACTTGCTGAAAAAGGCTGCGGGTGTGGAAAAAGGTTCTGGGTCAACTCCCAGAACCAAGGCAGGCAAGATTACAGAGCAGCAGGCAAGAGAGATTGCACAGAGAAAGCTTCCGGATCTCAACACTGATGAAGTTGAAGACGCCTTGATGGTTGTGCGTGGCACTGCGAGAAGCATGGGAATTGATATAATTGGAGAAACTTCATGACCACCAGAGGGAAGAAATACACTGACGCAACAGCTAAATTAGACGCTGGCAGAGAGTACACGGTTGATGAGGCCATGGATATTGTGGTCCAAGCCCATTACGCGAAATTTGACGAAACCGTAGATGTGGCGGCTAATCTCGGCATAGATCCCCGCCATGCAAACCAACAGATCCGCTCCGCAGTTGTTCTGCCCCATGGTCTTGGCAAAAAAATAACCATTCTTGTATTCGCAACAGATGACAAGGCGGCAGAGGCGAGGGATGCGGGAGCTGATTACGTGGGTGTTGACGACATTGTGGAGAAGATATCCAAGGAGAATTGGCTTGATTTTGACGTCGCCATAGCAACTCCTGATGTGATGTCAAAAGTCGGCAGGCTGGGAAAAGTTCTAGGGCCAAGAGGTCTGATGCCGAGTCCCAAGGTGGGCACGGTGACTTCGGATGTTGCAGGTATGGTCAGGGAAGCAAAGGCCGGCCGCGTTGAGATAAAAAATGACAAAAGCGGAGTTATACACGCTCCCATTGGAAAGATTTCTTTCGGAAAGCAAAACCTGAAGGAAAATTTCCTCGCCTTTATGGGATTTTTGATTAAAGAGAAACCTACAGCTGCCAAGGGAGTTTTTCTGAAGAAGGTTTCAGTATCAGCAACCATGGGTCCTGGTATAACGGTAAGTGTGCCGGATATCAGAAACGAACTTAAAAGTATGGGAATCGCAGCGTGAACATAACGCGAAACTAGATACGCAAAGAGAGAGACTATGCTCAGAAAAGCAGAAAAGCAGAAAGTAGTTGACGATTTGTCAACCAGATTTCATTCCGTTTCCTCGGTGTTTATTGTCGAATACCAAGGACTTAAGGTAAAGGAAATGGATACTCTGAGGAGAAAACTCAGGCAGACCAATACCGAGCTCAGAGTTGTCAAGAACACCCTTCTAGAAAAAGCTTCGCTGGGAACTGACATAGAGAAAATGAAAGATCTTTTTTCAGGTCCTACGGCAGTTGCCATTTGTGACGGAGAATTTTCCGCCGCGGCTAAGGTTTTTATTGACTACGGCAGGGATTTTTCTGAAATCAAAATAAAGGGCGGAGTATTTGAGGGGGAAGTGGTCGACTTATCGAAAATAGAACGAATAGCGAAACTTCCATCAAAACAAGAACTTGTCTCTGAATTTGTGGGTCTGCTCAGTGCTCCCATGAGCAACCTTGTGGGAACACTGGAGCAGGTGCGCTCAAACATAGTAGGCGTACTTGAAGCCTTACAGAAAAAAAAGAATTAATAAAAAGCTTGTACAACTGTTTACCAAGGAGGAATTAAACAGATGCCCGATATTAGCAGAACAGACGTCATAACTTATCTGGAGCAGGCCAGCATGCTTGAGATATCCGAACTTATCGAGGAAATAAAGGACAAGTTTGGTGTCCAGGCCGCCGCTCCGCAGGTCGCTGTTGCAGCCGTCGGCGGTGGCGAAGCGGCTCCTGCTGCCGAAGAGAAGACAGACTTTAGTGTAATTCTCAGTTCTTTTGGAGAAAAGAAGATACAGGTCATAAAGGCGGTGAGAGAGATTGCTGGCCTTGGACTCAAGGAATCCAAGGAACTGGTCGAGGCAGCTCCAAAACCTGTAAAAGAAGGAGTTAGCAAAGATGAGGCAGAAGATATCAAGAAAAAACTTGAGGATGCAGGGGCAACTGTTGAAGTTAACTGATGATAATTCTTTCTGGTTCTTTCTTAAACTAAAAAACGAGGGGGTGCGCATTGAGCATACAGAGTATAGAGTCTCAGGAATTAAGGAAAGATTTTTCGAAAATCCCCCAGGTTTTGGATATTCCCCACCTGCTTGATGTACAGATAAAATCGTACGAAGATTTTCTGCAGGCCGACATTCCTGCGAATGAGCGTTCAGACACCGGCCTTCACGGGGCTTTCAAGTCGGTTTTCCCCCTTGAGGATTATAACGGCAAGGCATCTCTTGAGTATCTCCATTATAGACTGGACGAACCCAAGCACCCTTTTGAAGAATGCAGACTTAAAGGCTATACCTACACCGCCCCTCTTTACGTAACTTTCCGTCTTATAATATGGGATATTCCTGAAGGCGAAAAAGTACAGAAAGGAGACGAAAGACAGTTCCGAGACATAAAGGAGCAAGAGATATATTTCGGCGAAGTGCAACTTATGACTCCCAGCGGTTCTTTCATAGTGAATGGAACCGAGAGGGTAATAGTAAACCAGCTCCACAGGTCTCCCGGAGTATTCTTTGACAGGGACAAAAACAAAAGCCAAGTTTCTGGAAAGGAAGGATCTTTCATAGCCAGGATTGTTCCCCAAAACGGTCGCTGGCTTGATTTTGAGTATGATCTCAAGGACATGCTCCACGTACGCATAGACAGGAAAAAAAAGTTCCACGTTACCGTTTTTCTAAAGGCAATGGGCTATGATGACCAGCAAATAATGGACTTTTTCTATCCTGTTGAGACTTTCCATATAGAGTCGCAGGAACTTAGAAAAGAGATAACATCGGAAGTTTTCAATGTTGGAACAGATGGTTTCAGAAAGGAAACGACAACTGAGATAATTTCCTATCAGAAAGCCACTGAAAACATAAACCACCCGGAAACGGGGGAACTGATAGGCAGGAAAGGTAGGAGGCTTAAGAACCTTCTTCCCAGGCTTGAAGAAGCGGACATGACATCCATACCTGTCTCCCATGAGGAGATATTGGAGAAGCCGTCGGCCGAGACGGTCTCAGATCCCGAGACAGGAGAAATAATACTCTCTTTTAATGAGGAAATAACGGAAGAAAAACTCAGCGGACTGCGCAGAATTGGCAGAAAGACCCTCCGGGTCTACTATGTGGACAAAACTATGTTCGTAACTTCCCTCAGGACCACTCTCATTGCTGACAAAGTGGATTCATGCAGCGATGCGATAACAGAGATATATAAAAAATTCAGACCGACGGATCCTCCTTCGGATGAAGTCGCGCAGACTTTTTTTGAAAACATGTTTTTCACCCCTGAAGCCTACAGACTCTCTAAAGTAGGACGTATGAAAATTGAATACAAGCTGAAAAAGAAAGAGGTCAAGGAAGAAGAGCTTACAGAAAACGATCTTACCCTTGACAGGGAAGACATACTGCTGACCGTGAAATACCTGCTTGACCTTAAAGGTGGCAGAGGGTCCACTGATGACATAGACCATCTAGGGAACCGGAGAGTAAGAACCGTAGGAGAACTCATAGAGGACCGTTTTTATCACGGTCTCGAACGCCTTGCCAGATTTGTGAAGGAAAAAATGGGATACCAGACGATAGAGAACCTTATGCCCAACGAAGTTCTTGTCCCGAAAACCGTCACATCAGTTCTGAAGGAATTTTTCACCACGGGTCAACTTTCCCAGTTCATGGACCAGACCAATCCTCTCTCTGAAATAACTCATAAAAGAAGACTGAGTGCTCTTGGTCCGGGCGGTCTTACAAGAGAGAGAGCAGGATTTGAGGTAAGGGACGTTCACTCGTCCCACTACGGTAGGATATGCCCCATAGAAACACCGGAAGGTCCGAATATCGGGCTTATATCAAGTCTCAGCACTTACGCAAAAATAGACAAGTCCGGATTTATCCGCACGCCTTACAGAAAAGTTAAAGATGGACGAGTTACGAGTGAAATAGTTTATATGAACGCGCTTATGGAGGAAAGCTATATAGTAGCTCAGGCAAATGCCCCCCTTGAGGAGGATGGCTCTTTCAAACTGCCTTTTGTTTCCGCCAGGGGAAACGGCGAGTTCATGATGGTTGAGAAAGACAGGGTTGAGTTAATGGATGTCTCGCCTGCTCAGCTTGTATCGGTTTCAGCCTCCCTTATTCCCTTTCTTGAGCACGATGACGCAAACAGGGCTCTTATGGGCTCCAACATGCAGCGCCAGGCCGTGCCGCTTATAAGAAGCGTTTCGCCGCTTGTAGGTACGGGCTTTGAAAGCAAGGTGGCCAAGGATTCTGGTGTTACAGTTGTCGCCCACAGAGACGGCGTGGTGGAGTCTGTGGACGCGGTCAGAATTGTAATCAAGTCTACGGAGAGAAGTCGTGAGGGAGGGGTTGATATTTACAAACTGACAAAATTCCATCGCTCAAATCAGAGTTCCTGCTGGAATCAGAATCCTATAGTCCATAAGGGACAGTGGGTAGAAAAAGGGCAGGTGATAGCCGATGGGTGTTCAACAGATCATGGGGAACTGGCCCTAGGACAGAACATGGTTGTCGCATTTATGCCATGGGGAGGATACAACTTTGAGGACGCGATCCTTATATCAGAAAGAGTTGTAAAGGATGATGCGTTCACCTCAATACACATAGAGGAATTTGAGTGTACTGCAAGGGAGACAAAGCTCGGAAAAGAAGATATAACCAGAGATATACCAAACGTGTCAGAAGAGGCGCTCAGGAACCTTGATGAAAGCGGAATTATAATGATCGGTGCCGAGGTGGAACCCGGAGACATACTGGTCGGAAAGATTTCCCCTAAGGCTGAAACGCAGCTTTCTCCCGAAGAGAGGCTACTAAGAGCGATTTTCGGAGACAAGGCAGGAGACGTAAAGGATTCTTCTCTCAAAGTTTCTTCCGGCGTTTATGGTACTGTGATAGATGTCGAGACTCTCGTATCACGCGCTGTGGAAAAGGACGACCGGAGTAAGTTTATTGAGAGCTACGAAATCTCAAAACTGAAACTGGACAGGGAAAACGAGGTTAAGATTTTAAGAGGTGACGCCCTTGATAGGGTAAAACATATAGTCTTGGGTAAGACCTCTCTTTCCAAGATAACTGTCAACAGGAAAACGGTGCTGAAAAGCGGGGAGCAAATTACCGAGGAAATTCTCGATGCTATTCCTCTGGAGAAACTCGTTGATGTAAGAATCAAGGATGTCCCTGAAGCCCAGGAAGATCTGTCCGGGATAGTAGGTAAAGTGATGAAGCGGGTTGAATACGTGACTGAAGACTATGAGCAGCGGATGGAAAAGTTAAAAAAGCCGGATGAGCTGCCTCCAGGAGTACTCAGGGTTGTGAAGGTCCGCATTGCCGTTAAAAGAAGGCTTCAGGTCGGGGACAAGATGGCAGGACGCCATGGCAACAAGGGTGTAGTTTCGAAAATACTTCCTCAGGAAGACATGCCTTATCTTCGTGATGGAAGACCTGTTGACATGGTTCTTAACCCTCTCGGAGTGCCTTCGAGAATGAATGTTGGTCAGATACTGGAAACCCATCTTGGGTGGGGGGGAAGAGAGCTTGGAAGACAGCTAAATGAGTATCTGGAGGAAGAGTTCAGCACGGAATCCTTAAAAGAAAAACTCTTTGAAGTGTACCCAGCTTCCTCAGAGATGGGTGCACTCATTGAGTCATCTGACAGGGATGGTCTTGT